>URYB01000133.1 GCA_900552085.1 uncultured Lachnobacterium sp. | reverse complement strand
AACGCTGGCTTTGCATCAAACCGAAGAGACCAGGGAAACACAGAAACTTCCGACATTTGCATATATAGGAAACGACAAAATTATGAAAACACTTTGTGATTACATGTGCAGTCAGGAGTATGGATATTCTGGTGAAGTATATATTCCAGCTCCGGTGGTCTATAAGACAGTGGAAGAGGATGACTGTGTTGTTGTATTTGCAAATCTTTGGAGTTTTACCTATAACCCAAATGGAAATACATTAGACTGTGAGGGTGGTGGCGAACAGCCGTCGAGATTAAAATTAAAACCCGATAAAAAAGGTGGTTATACCGTACAGGAGCATCTTGAGGCCGGTGATGGCGCGGAGTATCAGAAGGATATAGAGGCTTTTTGCAACGGCTATCCGGTATCTGTTTCCAAATTTATGGAAGAGGGAAAGAACTATGAGAAAATTCGTAAGGAACTGGTAAAGATGTATGTAGATGATCACGGATTGGATTTTAAATATTATAAAGATTACGGATGGGATCCGGTTTCTCTTTAGAATATGAGACAAAAGTGGCGTATTCGCCAGAGTGATGAGTAGAAATAAATTGAAGTAATTGGGAACTTTTTTGAGTCAACTTGTTTATATAAATAAGTTGACTCAAACTATATGGAACACAATTTCTACCACTTAGCAGCAAATCGTTACCACTTACCGGAAAGCTATTTACAGATGTGTGGCTTGTGCATATACTCTAAATAGTCCAAGGGACAGTAAGGAGTTTACCATGAAAATCAAAATCGAAATTGACGAAAGTCTGCAGGAGGACGAAGTCCTCATACGATGCAGAGGATTGACGGATGAGGTCACGCAGATTCAGAAGTCCGTCAGTGATGTGGTCAATGCCGGACAGAAATATGTCTTCTACAAAGGAACAACAGAGTATTATCTGCAGCTGGATGATGTGTTGTTTTTTCAGACAGAAGGTGATGTCATACACGTGCATACAAAGGATGACATGTATGAAACGAAATATAAGCTGTATCAGCTGGAGGAGATGTTGCCGGGATTTTTTATGAGGATATCCAAGTCGGCGATTCTTAACACGAACCACATTTATTCCATCAGCCGCAACCTGACCGCATCAAGCACGGTTACGTTTGCCGGAACACATAAACAGGTATTTGTATCGAGATATTATTACAAACCATTAATCAGTAAATTAGAAGAAAAGAGGTTACATCAATGAGAATGAGCAGAAACAGCGGAAAAATTTTATGGGGATTATTATTTCTCCTCGGAGCGGTCTATCTGATTGCAAGCAAGATCTGGTCCTTGCCGGGTATCAGTGTATTTAATGTTATTCTTGGCGTATTTTGCGTATGGGTATTTATTGAAGGCATCCGTCATGTGAATTTCTGGGAGATCCTTTTCCCGATCGCCTTTATCTGTATCCTGTTTTCGCCACAGCTCGGACTTTCAGCGTTTACACCGTGGCCGGTACTGGGAGCAGCACTTCTCGGCAGTATCGGACTTTCTATGATCTTTAAGCCAAAAAAGCATCACGAATGGACGGACGCAAGTACACACGGCAACAGTTTCGGTTCCAACAGTGAGCAGTGCAACGGAGAGAACCTTCGCTTTGACAACAGCTTTGGAGAGTCGATCAAGTACATCAATACTGACAATTTATGCAGCGTATCCGTCGATAACAGTTTCGGCGCAACCAGTGTGTATTTCGACAATGCAATCATTCAGGGAGAAAGCGCAACCGTTCATATTGACAACAGTTTCGGAGAGGTCAGTCTTTATGTCCCGCGTGCATGGAAGGTGGATGTCAATGTGGATAAAGCGTTCGGTGGCATCAATATGCGTGGACGAATGGAAGGCACAAGCACACATCGTCTGATCGTGACCGGAGAGACGAATTTCGGAGCGCTGACGATCGTGTTTATATAATGAGGAAAATGATTAATAGAGGAAAAAGGTCTATTCTGTTGCGGCAGGATAGACCTTTTGTTGACTTTGGTCGAAGAGTTGAAGGGTAAAATAGGTCGGAAAAAATGTATGATAATGACAAGAATAGGTCAGAAAAAATGTAAGATAAGTTATTGAATAGGTCGGAAAAAATGTGATATACTATGATCAAAGAGGTGAATGAGTATGTATAGATCCGCAATAAATGCGCTTTTGCAGTGGAAAAATAAAGATAATAGAAAGCCGTTGATTATAATGGGGGCAAGACAGGTTGGAAAAACCTGGTTGATGAAGGAATTTGGTAGAACAAATTATGAGAAAGTGGCATATATTTCATTTTACAATAATAAGAGAATGGATGAAGTATTTCAGAATGATTTTGATGTAAAACGGATCATTATGAATTTAAATATTGAAGCGGGTGTTGCAATCACACCGGGAGATACGCTGATTATATTGGATGAAATACAAGATTCTCCAAAAGTTTTGGAATCATTAAAATATTTTTGTGAGGAGGCTCCGCAGTATCATGTTGTTGCGGCTGGTTCACTTCTTGGAGTGGCGATTCATGAAGGGGTTTCCTATCCGGTTGGAAAAGTGGATCTGTTGGATCTTTATCCGCTTAATTTTCGTGAGTTCTTGTATGCAATGGAGGAACAGGGACTTGCGGATGCGCTTGAAACCAAAGATTATTCGCTGATTGATAATTTCTCGGATAAATATCTGTTTTGGTTGAAAAATTATTATTATACAGGAGGAATGCCTGCTGTTGTTGATGCGTTTCGTATGCACAGGGATTATGCTGAAGTTCGACAGATTCAAAATGACATTGTGCGACAGTATGAAGGGGATTTCGGAAAACATATAGATGCACACACTTTGCCAAGAATTCGTTTGGTTTGGGATTCGGTGCCAATGCAATTAGCAAAGGAAAATAAAAAATTCTTTTTTGGCCAGATCAAAAAGGGTGCGCGCAGCAGTGAGTATGAGCTTGCGATTCAGTGGCTGGTGGATTGTGGACTGGTGTATAAAGTGAATCGTGTAAATGAACCCAATATGCCATTGAAAGCATATAAAAGTATGAATGCATATAAGCTTTTTCTGCTTGATGTCGGATTATTAGGGGCATTGAGTGAACTTGAAGCGGAATCAATATTGGATGGGAATGATATATTTGTCGAGTTCAAAGGTGCACTTACAGAACAATATGTTTTGCAGCAACTAATATCGGATACAAGATATACACCATATTATTTTGGAACGGAAAAGGCAACGTTTGAGCAGGACTTCCTTGTGCAGAGAGGAAAGGATATTGTTCCGATAGAAGTCAAAGCAGGGGATAATATTCGGTCACAAAGTCTGAAAGCATATTGTGATAAGTATCATCCAAACAAGGCGGTGCGCTTTTCAACCTTAAAATATATTGATCAGGGATGGATGGAGAATATACCGTTATATGCGGTGTGCAATCTCTAAGAAATAACCGAAAAACATAAAACAAAAAGTCTATTCTGCCGCGGCAGGATAGATTTTTTCTTTTGATGGGATTTTTTGACAGGTTCGTCCGTCTAATAAGTGTAAAGCAAAAAGGAAACCATTTGCTTTGACAAGATCTCAGCGCGCAGGAGAATGGCCATGAAGAAAACAGAAATGATGAACTTAATAAGAAAGGCAAAAGACCGGGATCCGGATGCTTTTACAACCCTGATGCAACAGTATACAAAAGACATGTATCGCGTTGCAATCGCTATCCTGATGAATGACGAGGATACTGCGGATGCGATTCAGGAGACGATACGTGATTGTTGGGAACGGATCGGGACGCTCAGGGAGGACCGGTATTTTAAGACCTGGCTGACAAGAATCCTGATCAACAATTGCTATGACATCAGGAAAAAGCGTGAGGATTTCGCTCCGATGGAGGAATACGAGCCACCGGCGGCGGAGGATTCCTACAACCTGGAACTGAAAGAAGCGTTGACCGCGCTGGATGAAATCTATCGCATTCCGATGCTGCTCTATTATGGGCAGGGGTGGAAGACAAAGGAGATTGCAGGACTGTTACATGTTTCAACGAGCACGATTCAGACAAGGCTGGCGCGGGGCAGGGAAAAATTGGCAGCCTATTACAGAGTAGCGTGATGAAGAAGAATTCCAATATTTTTCAGGAAGATATCAAAGTACCGGAAATTGTATTGCAGAAAGAGGACGAGGCTTTTGCCAGAATTCAGACGGAGGGCAGAAGTGCTATGACAAAAAATAATCAGACAGAGAAAAAGAAACGTGGTTTTTGGAAGAACCCGGCGGCAGTCGCAGCGTGTGCATGTCTTGTTATTGCTGGAAGTGTGACCGTTGGAGCGGCCGTACACCATGTGTGGAGCCGCGGAATGAAGGGAACCTTGCAGTCACAGATAACGGCATAACGATTACACCGGAGACTATCATTGTAGATAAGTATTTTGCACATATTTCATTTTCGGTAAAGGGATATGATCTTGCGGAGGGCGATGAGCCGGGATTTGATGACTGGGATATTGGTGTGAAGGATGACAAAACGGACAGTAATATGCAGGCGTATGGCGGTTTTTATGACGGCATTGTCAGCGATGAGAATGGTAGTCCGGTTTACGAGGACGGAAGCAGTCTTCAAGAGGATGAACAGGGCAGAACCATTACACATTATGTGGATAAGGATGGTAATCTGGAATACGTTGTAAGCGTTGGCGTGAGCAATGAGGAAGACAGTCTTCTGGGAAAGACGATCTATTGTAAGTTGAAAGATCTCGGAACACTTTATAAAACCAGCTTTACACTTGCGAAAGAGGATACCAATCAGGTACCATTGTTCAAAGGTGTTGTTCTTAAGGATGGAAAGAAGCTTCCGTTCCTTGGAGATGCCGGCGGTTCCGGATATGATGATGACGCAATGACAAAGGCATATTCCATGCGTTCATTCGTGCAGGTGATCGATCCGGATCAGGTGCAGGCACTCATTATGCAGATAAGTGATGTTGGTGGGGATACCATTGAGGTACCAATTCAGTAAAATTTGATTATGACTTTTAGGAAAAACACCGGGAATTATCCCGGTGATTTTTTTGAAACTTTTTCAACCACTTGTTCGTCTAATAAATAGAGTGCAGAAATGGCTTGCCGTGTTGACATTGACACACGCTTTTGTTAAAGTTTATGTGGGTAAGACCCATTACTATATAAATAAGAAATATTACACCAGGTGTGTGGATAATGGAGGATAGATATGGCAAAGATTATTTTAACAGGAGATCGCCCTACAGGAAGATTACATGTAGGACATTACGTTGGCTCTCTGCGCAGAAGAGTAGAGTTACAGAATTCCGGAGAATTCGATAAAATTTTTATTATGATTGCAGATGCACAGGCACTCACAGACAATTTCGATAATCCGGAGAAAGTGCGTCAGAATATTATTGAGGTGGCACTGGACTATCTTTCCGCAGGACTTGACCCGGCAAAATCGACACTGTTTGTTCAGTCACAGATATCAGAACTGACGGAGCTTACGTTTTTCTACTCCAATCTTGTTACAGTATCACGTTTACAGCGCAATCCTACCGTAAAATCGGAGATTAAGATGCGTAACTTTGAGGCGAGCATTCCGGTTGGCTTTTTTAACTATCCAATCAGTCAGGCTGCAGATATTACAGCATTCAAAGCAACAACTGTTCCGGCAGGTGAAGATCAGCTCCCTATGATCGAGCAGACAAGAGAGATCGTCCGCAAATTCAACAGTATTTACGATGAAGTGTTGGTGGAGCCGGAGGTGCTTCTTCCAGACAATGAAGCATGTATGCGTCTTCCGGGTACCGATGGAAAGCAGAAGATGAGCAAATCTCTTGGGAACTGTATTTATCTTGCAGATACCGAGGCAGATGTAAAGAAGAAAATTATGAGTATGTACACAGATCCAACCCATATTCAGGTATCGGATCCGGGTCATATCGAGGGCAACAGTGTATTTACATATCTGGATGCATTCAGTAAGCAGGAGCATTTTGAAGAATATCTGCCAGAGTATCATAATTTGGATGAATTAAAGGAACACTATCAGAGAGGCGGACTCGGAGATGTCAAGATTAAGAAGTTTCTCAACAATGTCATTCAGGAGGAACTGGCGCCGATCCGTGCGCGCAGAGCAGAGTTCGAGAAGGATATTCCTGCTGTTTATGAGATATTAAGGAAGGGCAGTGAGGTGGCCCGCGAGACAGCAGCACAGACACTTTCCGAAGTAAAACGCGCGATGAAGATCAACTACTTTGATGATGAGGAATTGATTCGCGCACAGAGCGAGAAATACTCTGGAATCAGCGAATAATTTAAGAAACTGTTACAGAATTTAAGATTTGCTTAATTCTGAACAGCGAAGCTTTACATGGTCAGATAAGGGGGAGTATATTGGATGCAGATGCACGGATTCTCCCCGGAATCTGAAAGCAAATGTAACTTTGAAACGTTACAGGAAAAGAAGAAAGGAAATCAGATCATGAAGAAATCAGGGTTTATTGCAGCTCTGGCTGCAGGCATGATTCTGCTGGCTGGATGTGGAAGTACACAGAAAGATATTGATGCATCAGCATTGGCAAAGTCTTTGGTATCGGATATTACGTATGATGACCAGCTGGAACAGATCGATGAAGAGGATGTTTCCGTATATATTGATGTTCCGGAAAAAGTAAATACAATTATGTATATGGGAAGCGGTTCTACCGCGGAGGAAGTCGCTGTATTTACAGCACCGGATGAGGAGACTGCACGTACCACAGAAGAAAATGTACAGTCTTTCCTGGATGATCAGTCGGATTCTTTCGAAAAATATATTCCGGAAGAAACCAAACGTATCAGCAATGCAGTCCTTGAACAGAAAGGAAAATACGTGGTTCTTTGCGTATCAGGGGATTCTGACAAGGCAAAAGAAATTATAGAAAAGGCGTTCAAATAATATGGTATTCAGTAGCTTTGTATTTTTACTCGCATTTTTACTGTTGGTATTATTGATTTATTATGTGTGCCCGGGCAAAGTCAGGAATCTGGTGCTTTTGGTTGCCAGCCTTCTGTTCTATGCCTGGGGAGAGCCGGTATATGTACTGATCATGCTCTTTTCCACGGTATTTGATTATACCAACGGACGCTTAATTGAATATTTTCAGAACAAGAACCGTCCGGGGAAAGCAAAGGTTGTCTTGGTGATCGATTTAGTGGGCAACCTTGGAATCCTCGGCTTTTTTAAGTATGCGGATTTTGTCATTGGAAATATCAACAGCATTACAGGGGCAGGACTTACGCTGCTTCATATCGCGCTGCCGATCGGTATTTCGTTCTACACTTTC
>URYB01000132.1 GCA_900552085.1 uncultured Lachnobacterium sp. | reverse complement strand
CAGAACAGATTCTGGTACTGGATGATGGCCGTATTGTTGGAAAGGGAACACACGAGCAACTGTTAAACAATTGCAGCGTATACCAGGAAATCGCAAAATCGCAGTTATCCGCGAGCGAGCTTGGACTGAATGAAAGTGAGGTGGCTGAAAATGAGTAATAATCAGGAAGTCAGACATCAGCAGCCAAGAAGAAGAGGTCCGATGGGACGTGGCATGCAGCCGGGAGAAAAGCCGAAAGACTTAAAGAAGTCCATTAAGCAGCTGATGCAATATATCGGAAAATACAAAATCGGCATCTTTATTGTTATGATCTGTGCGGCCTGTTCTACGGTGTTTACCGTAATTGGACCAAAGATTTTAGGTAAAGCGACGACCGCTTTGTCGGAAGGTCTGATGGATAAGATCCAGGGCACAGGAAGTATCGATTTTACAAAGATTGGAACCATCCTGTTGTTTGTACTTGGTTTGTATCTGTGCAGTGCACTGTTCAGCTTTATTCAGGGCTGGATCATGACAGGTGTGACGCAGAAGGTTTGTTATCAGCTGCGAAAAGAAATCTCTGAGAAAATCAATCATATGCCGATGAAATATTTTGAGAGCCGTACGTACGGTGAAGTTCTCTCCCGTATTACCAATGATGTCGATACGTTAGGACAGGGACTGAACCAGAGTATTACGACCATTATTACTTCCGTTGCAACGCTGATCGGTGTATTGATCATGATGCTGAGTATTTCTCCACTCATGACACTGATCGCTTTGGTCATTCTTCCTATTTCCATGGGGCTGATCGGATTGGTAACAAAGAAGTCACAGAAATTCTTCCGCGCACAGCAGGAATATCTGGGACATATCAACGGTCAGGTCGAGGAAGTCTATGGCGGACATCTCGTGATCAAGGCATTTAACCGTGAGAACGACACGATTGAAGAGTTTGAGAAAACAAACAAAATTCTCTATGACTCTGCATGGAAGTCACAGTTCTTATCCGGCATGATGCAGCCAATCATGATGTTTGTAGGAAACCTTGGATATGCCTGCGTGGCTTTGACCGGTGGTTTACTTGCTATCCAAAATGTAATTACGATCGGTGATATTCAGGCGTTCATTCAGTATGTAAAGAATTTTACCCAGCCAATTCAGCAGATTGCGCAGGTCATCAATATGGTACAGTCGATGTCTGCTGCATCGGAGCGTGTATTTGAATTTTTGAATGAAGAAGAGGAAGTACAGGTTGTAGAAAATCCGGCAGATATTACAACCGTTACAGGTGAGGTTACCTTTGAACATGTGCATTTTGGTTATAATCCGGAGCAGATCATTATCAATGATTTCAGTGCAAAGGTAAAGCCGGGACAGAAGATCGCAATCGTAGGACCGACCGGAGCCGGAAAGACAACGATGGTAAAACTGCTTATGCGTTTCTATGATGTAAACAGCGGTGCGATTTTGTTAAATGATCACAATATCAAAGATTTCAACCGAAGAGAACTGCGCGATGCATTTGGTATGGTATTGCAGGATACCTGGCTGTTCAAGGGAACGATCATGGAGAATATCCGTTACGGAAGACTTGACGCAACAGATGAGGAAGTGATCGCAGCAGCGAAAGCTGCCAGAGCACACCATTTCATCCAGACACTTCCGGGCGGTTATCAGATGGAATTAAATGAAGATGCCAGCAATGTGTCGCAGGGACAGAAGCAGCTTCTGACCATTGCCCGGGCGATTCTTGCAGATAACAAGATTCTCATTCTCGACGAGGCAACTTCTTCCGTCGATACGAGAACCGAGATTGAGATCCAGAAAGCGATGGATAATCTGATGAAGGGCAGAACAAGTTTTGTCATTGCCCACAGACTTTCCACGATCCGTGATGCAGATCTCATTCTTGTTATGAAAGATGGCGATATCATTGAGCAGGGTAACCATGAGGAACTTCTTGCAGCGAACGGTTTCTATGCAAATCTTTACAATTCGCAGTTCGAAGATGTAGTGGCTTAGTCGTAATTGCAAATGCATTATGTAAATTGTTTATAAAAAAAATCTAAAAAAATCTTGAAAAATACATTGATACACGATATATTGTTTTTTAGGGCAATTTTCGAGATGAAGTTTGCAGGAAAACGACGCAAGTCTACCGAAGGAGTAACACTCTCAGGTGCCGGCTGACCGGTGCAACTGTAAATGGATCGACTCTCTGGAGACACCTGGATATGACCAGGGGCCGAAGGTGCAACATAAGCAATGCGTATGAATCTCTCAGGCAACAGGACAGAGAAGATATCTTTATCAAAGTATAAATCGTATCTTCTATCCCATGTGTGCACTGCATACATGGGATAATTTATACAGACAGAACATGATCACAAAGTTTTCTGTATGTGAACCAATCAAGGGAATCTCCCGATTTTCCAGAAGTTTTGAAAAATGCACGCAATACAAAAGAAACGAGAGGTAAAAAAGTATGAGTGCAATCAATGGTTTTCTATCCACAGTAGACGATCTGGTCTGGGGCGTACCGCTTATGGTACTGATCCTTGCAGGAGGCTTACTGCTGACGGTGCGTTTGGGACTTTTACAGGTAAGAAAGCTTCCGCTGGCACTGAAGTGGATGGTGAAGAATGAGGAAGAGGCAGAAGGAGCCAAGGGAGAGATTTCCAGCTTCGCTGCGTTGTGTACCGCGTTAAGCGCAACGATCGGTACCGGTAACATCGTCGGAGTGGCAACTGCCGTAGGTGCAGGAGGTCCGGGAGCGTTATTCTGGATGATCGTAGCAGCTTTCTTTGGTATGGCAACTAAGTACTCCGAAGGTCTGCTTGCTGTGAAGTATCGTGTGGTAGCAGAGGACGGACACAGTCTTGGTGGTCCTTTCTATTATATTGAGCGTGGTATGGGTGCAAAATGGAAATGGCTTGCAAAGCTGTTCGCATTTTTCGGTGTGTGTGTAGGTTTATTCGGAATTGGAACATTCAGCCAGGTAAACGGTATTGCCAGTGCGGTCAATGGATTCTTTGATCCGAACAATCAGCACAGTGTTAAAATTCTTCCATTTCTTGGAGAATATTCCTGGTCGGTTGTGATCGCATCCTTGATCCTTGCATTCTGTGTAGCTGCCGTACTGATCGGTGGTGTAAAGCGAATCGCAAGTGTCAGCCAGATCATCGTACCGTTTATGGCGATTATTTATGTGGTATTTGTTGTTATTCTTGTTATCTGTAATATTACCGAAGTTCCGGCAGCAATCGTTACAATTGTAAAGGCTGCATTTAATCCAAGAGCAGTTACCGGTGGTGTGGTCGGAAGCATGATCGTGGCAATGCAAAAAGGTGTTGCCAGAGGTATTTTCTCAAACGAGGCAGGTCTTGGTAGTGCACCAATTGCAGCTGCAGCTGCACAGACAAAGGAGCCGGTTCGTCAGGGACTTGTCAGCATGACAGGAACATTTATTGATACCATTGTCATCTGTACACTTACCGGACTTTCCATTGTACTGACCGGTGCATGGCAGGTAGAAGGATTAGAAGGTGTTCAGGTTACAACATATGCATTTCAGAATGGACTTCCATTCCCAGCAGAGGTATCTTCCTTTATCCTGATGCTGTGTCTGGTATTCTTCGCATTCACAACGATTCTCGGATGGGATTATTACAGTGAGCGTTGTCTGGAATACTTAAGCGGCGGAAATATGAAACACGTAAAAGTATATCGCTGGATTTACATTCTGGCTGTATTTATCGGACCATATATGACCGTAAGTGCTGTATGGACAATCGCCGATATTTTCAATGGTCTGATGGCAATTCCAAACATGATTGCATTGTTTGCACTGAGTGGTGTTGTCGTAAAAGAGACAAGGGATTTCTTTCAGAGACACAATGAAGCAAAATACAAATAAAATAAAGAGATAGTTACAGACGAAAAGAAGCTGTTGCATGATTTCATGCGGCAGCTTTTTTCATGTCAGAAGTTCTTTAAGAGATTCTTTGATTACAAAAAATCCACACTATCTACAAAATCAGACAAAACTCACATACAATTTCTGCCATTCTATTACAGAAATCGAACCGACAGGAGGAACTACAAATGCGAAAGTGGAGTGCATTATGTGTCATCGTATTTGCACTGATTCTTTTATATGGATGCAGAAACAGTGTGCAAAGCCAGCCGCAGAAAACTGTGGACTTGCCGGAGTTGCGCATCGGATGTGATGAATATGAACCATACAATTACAGTGATGAATATGGAAAAAGAATTGGAATTGACGCAGAGATCGCGACTGAGGCATGCAGACGGATGGGCATGAAACCGGTGTTTGTCTCGATCAAATGGGATGAAAAAGATGCGTTGATGAAAGAAAAGAAAATCGATTGTGCATGGAACTGTTTTTCCATGAATGACCGAAAGGATGCGTATCAATGGGCGGGACCGTATCTGACCAGCCGGGAAATGGTGGTTGTCGCAAAGGACAGTTCCATCAAAAGCATCAAAGATCTGGATGGAAAAATTGTCGGTGTGCAGACAAGCACACAGCCGGAAAAAATTTTTCTGGAAGAAGATGAAGAAGTACCGGATGTGAAAATTGTGTATTCGTTTCCGGACATGGAAGATGCACTGATGGTATTACAGCAGGGGTATGTGGATGCTGTGGCCGGTCATGAGGGCACTTTGCTCCGGCGGATAAAGAATATCAAAGGAGAATATCGTTTGCTGGAGGAAAGCTTGCTGGAGACAGATATTGGGGTTGCTTTTTCAAAGAAAGCGGATGCGGATCTGGTACAGAAGCTGGACCGGGTTCTAAGAGACATGAAAACGGATGGAACAATTGCTTACATAGAAGAGAAATATGATGTTGAAAATTGGAGATGAGCGATGAAAATTACGATAAAACTGATTTTACTGTTCCTTATTCCGGGACTTTTGCTTTTCCATGGAATGTATTTTATACAGACAATGTCTAACCTGCATAATGCTAATAACGAGATTTCGGATATTATGGAGTTTGTAGCAGAACAATGTGCAAGATATGACAATCTGATGGAGACAGATGAGGTACAGACACAGATTGATCTGGTAGAAAAAACAAATGAATTGAGCAGAAATTTGCAGTATTATACGGATGGGATTACGAGTGAATGTCTGAAGGAATATGTGGAGGAACAGCATCTGGCAGGAGCAATGGTTCTTAATGAGAATCTGAAACTGTTATATCAGGCACAGATGGATTGTACTGGTTATAAGTTCTGGAAAGAAGTTATCGAAAGTGAGAGTGTAAAAAATATTTGTCAGGCATCGAAAAAGGTGCTGGTGGATGGAAGGGATGTGGATGGAATTCCTTATCATTATGTGGCTATGGCACGTCGGGACACCAGAGGAATTGTGTTTTGTTATGAGAGGGGATCTTCGCGTTCGGCTGGAGTGGATGAAATCCGCATGGACAATTTGCTGACCGGATATAAAATTGATATGAATGGAACTGTGGCAATGACAGAGGGGGACCGGGTGATCAGTTCCAATGATGCGAATATGCAGGGAAAAAAGATTCAGGATTGTCCAAAAATTATGATGTTCAATAAAAAATGGAAACCGGGAAAGCTTATTCAAATCAAAAAGGATAAGAAAACATATTATGGCCGGCATATTAAATGTAATCAGTATTATGTCTATGTTTTCTTTGAAGCTAAAGAAGTCTTTTCCGGAAGAAAAAATATAATGGCATATGTCATGAGCATCTATCTGTTTTTCTGGATTATTCTTGTGGTGATCCTGCAACAGTCGCAGCGCCGTAAAATGGAAGAACAGCAGAAAAAAGAAATGGAATATCAGGAAAAACTGTTTGCATCCATGGAGGAGGCGAAGCGTGCAAATGTGGCAAAAACAGAATTTCTGCGTCGGATGAGTCATGACATACGGACCCCGATCAATGGAATTCTTGGACTGATTGAAATTGGCGATCACTTTCCAAATGATATGGGAAAACAAAGCGAATGCCGGAAGAAAATCCGGGGAGCGTCCGGCTTTTTATTTAATCTGGTCAATGATGTGTTGGATATGAGCAAGATGGAATCCGGAGAAATTATTATCGAGGAAGTTCCGTTCAGTCTCAAAAATGTACTGGATGAAGTCGTGGAGCTGATCGAAGTACAGGCCATCGAACAGGGACTTCAGTTTGAGGCAAAGCGTTCGGCAGATGCAGAGTGGAACCTGATCGGAAGTCCGGTGCATTTGCATCAGATTCTTATTAATATTGTGGGCAACGCTTTGAAATACAATCGCAAAAACGGTTATCTGCATCTGAGTTGCTATCAGATTGGAGTGGACGAGGATACCGCTATCTTCCGGTTTGTGTGCGAAGACAATGGTGTGGGAATGAGCAAAGAATTTCAGGAGCATATGTTTGAGCCTTTTACACAGGAAGACGACAGTCCGCGAACTAGACTGAGAGGAACAGGACTAGGGCTTTCTATTGTAAAAAAACTGCTTGAGCAGATGGATGGGACCATTGAAGTTGTCAGTGAGCGGGGCAAGGGAAGTAAGTTTACGGTGACAATTCCATTTCAGATAGACCAGCTCGCAAAAGAAAAAGAGACAAAGAAAAATGTGCAAAAAGATTTGCGACCATTGCAGGATATGTGTATACTTCTTGTGGAAGACAATGAATTAAATATGGAAATCGCAGAGTTTATTTTGGAGGATAAAGGAGCCTCGATCATAAAGGCATGGAACGGAAAAGAAGCGGTGGATATTTTTGAAGCATCAGAACCGGAGTCCATCGATGTGATTCTTATGGATATTATGATGCCGGTAATGGATGGACTGACTGCAACGCAGACCATTCGAAAACTTGAAAGGGAGGATGCGGCGACGGTGCCGATTCTTGCAATGACAGCGAATGCATTTGCCGATGATGCCAAGAGGAGCCGGCAGGCGGGAATGAATGAGCATCTTTCGAAACCGTTGGATATCGGCAAGGTAATCGAAGCGATTGAAAAGTACAGGAGATAGTATGTATCGCATTTTTATAGTGGAAGATGATAAGACAATTGCAAAAATGGTGGCAAAGCATTTGGAAAAATGGGATTACGAAGTACATATCGTAAAAGATTTTTCCAATGTGATGACGGAGTTCGTGGACTTTGATCCGCAACTGGTGCTGATGGATATCCGCCTGCCATTTTTTAATGGGTATCACTGGTGCACAGAAATCCGCCATGTTTCCAAGGTGCCGATCATCTTTTTGTCGTCGGTGGCAGACAACATGAATATCGTTATGGCGGGGGGGGTGGGGGCGGGGGGTTTTTTAATCAAAACCCTTGTT
>URYB01000131.1 GCA_900552085.1 uncultured Lachnobacterium sp. | reverse complement strand
AGCTGTGTATCCGTACAAAGCACAATGGAAAAAGGCAGCAGACGGAACTGTTATGCAATACCGTGGAAGGGAAGTCCGTTTTTGTTTCGTTCGCGTGGAATAAAGCTGGACATTTATCTTCCGGAGCAGATACTCTCGGAAGATGAGGTCATTGATTATGCTGTTTTGCACGAGTCAATGCATCAGCGGCATGGGGATATCTGGTGGTCGTATTTGCGGAATTTGCTTGTCGCACTCTACTGGTTTCATCCGCTGGTCTGGCTGGCAGCAAGGTTGTCACGGGAAGATTGTGAACTCGCATGTGATGAGGTTGTGGCAGCACAATTATCGGAAAATCAGAAAATTGCATACGGGAAAAGTCTGTTGTTTGTAGCGGGATTACAGCATAAACCGGGCTTTTTTTCAGTAGCAACAAATATGCAAGGGAGTAGATCACAATTGGAAAAACGAATTCGCTGTATATGCAGCAAACCAAAGAAGAGTAAGTGTGTCACGGTACTGGTACTTGTTTTGGCAATCGCGGTCTGTGGATGTGGCATGACCACTTCGGCAAAAACCAGTTATGCAGACCAAGAAGCAGACACAGAAGCAGACACAGAAACAGGCACAGAAATGGACACAGAAACAGTAACGCAGAGACAGACCGTGATGGATATCACGCTTGCGGTACCAAAAGGTCTGACACTGGAAAGTTATAGTGAGGCGCTTGGTGATTACGGTGGATGTCTGTTGAAACCGGATGCATATGGTGGAGGCTATGCACCGGACGAATGGAAGGCAGCCGGATATGTTATGCGCTTTTCCACGCAAAACAATGATGCAAGTCTTGGTGTTTTGTGGCAGGGGGATAAGATTTCGGATGTCACCATTCAGTGGAATCACACAGAGGTGAAAAAGCTGGGAAACCTGTCTGGATTAGCCTCTTCGGCTTATCTGATACAGACGGAACATGATCTGTACACGGCGGCGGAATGGAGTGAACTGGAAAGCACAGAAAATGCGGAACCGGTAAGCCGCTATTGGTGCATTATGATGGCAAGGCAGGGCGATGCATATGGATATGCGATTGCATTAAATGCAAAAAATTATACGAAGCAGGATGCAATTGATTTTGCAAAAACAGTTCAATTCATAAAATAAAAGGATAAAACGTGGCTATGACAACATATTCTTTTCCTGTTTTTTTGTATATTGTAACTGTAGAACGTAAAAACTGTTTGTAAGGAATTGCGGTGGCAGATCGCAAAGAGAGAATAGAAAGTTACAAAAAACAAAAGTGCATTTGGAAAGGATGAAATCATGGAACATAACACACGGGTAGAACAGATCAAAACATATCTGGAGCGGCTGAGCGCCGGGGAAGAACTTGAAAAAGTAAGAGCAGACTTTGTAAAAGAATTTGAAGAAGTTGATCCGGCAGAGATCATGCAGGCAGAGCAGGAACTTTTGCAGGGCGGCACACCGCTTGCGACGGTGCAGAAATTGTGCGATGTCCATGCGGCGTTGTTCCGTGGCAATACCAGCGAAGAGAAAATTGCCAGCGCCGAAAAAGCGGTTGCAGCATCGGTAAAAGAGAAAAAGCTGGCAGCCACTGCAGCTTTGATTGGAATCGCCGGACATCCGCTGCAGACATTTACGTTGGAAAATGAAGTGTTAGAAAACGTAATCCGGGAATGCAGGGAAGAAATAGAAAAAACAAAAATGATTTCACAGGAACTGTTTGGAAAATTGCGCGAGGTGGCGATCCACTATGCGAAAAAAGGAGATCTTCTTTATCCGCATCTGAAAGTGAAATATGGGATCAGTGGTCCGGCAGATGTGATGTGGACGACGGATGATGAAATCAGGGATGAACTGGCAGATCTGGCAAAACGCTGGCCGTTCGCAAAGAAAAATGTTGGGCTGCATAGTGAGAAACTTACGGATAAAGAAACAAAATGGATGGAGTGTTTTATTGCTGCATTGCAGCGCGTGGAGGATATGATCTACAAGGAAGCCAATATTTTCTTCCCGAACTGCGCACTGAATTTTACGGAGGAAGAGTGGATTGGAATATACCGCGATTCAAAGGACTACCCAGTCTGCTTTGGTGTGGAAAATGCAACATGGGAAGCGGCAGAAACATATCTGAAAGAGAAATCCGCAGGAAACGTTTCCGGGAATGTTATGAAAAATAGAACAGAGGAAGTCATCATGGCAGGAGGACATCTGACGCTTGCGCAGCTTACCGCAATGCTTAACACGATCCCGATGGAGATCACATTTGTCGATGCGGATAATATCAACCGGTTTTTTAATGAAGGACCGAAAGATTTCAAGCGTCCGGGCATGGCAATCGACCGCGAGGTATTTTCCTGTCACCCGCCGAAAGTCGAGCAGCAGGTGCGGCGCATCATCGGAGAGTTCCGGAATGGAACGCTCGATAAAGTGCCAATCTGGATGGAGAAAAACGGAAAGACCATGCTGGTTACTTACATGGCCGTGCGGGATGCACAAGGCACATATCTTGGAACGATGGAACTCGTGCAGGATATGGGATTTGCGAAAGAGCACTTTCTTTCCGACATAAAAGCGAAGGAAGCAGCACTTCGCGCAGGACAGGAGGATTAATCCGTCTGGGTGCTTTTTCCCATGCAGTTTAATTCCGGAAGGATGGTGCAGAGCATGGTAATACAGCACAGGCTTCCGCCGATCACATTGGAGACCGGTTCTGCCATAAACACGCCTCTTGTTCCCATGCCAAGTGCATATGGGAACAGGTAGGTCAGTGGTACAACGATAAATACTTTACGAAGCAGGGAGAAAAAAATCGCCTGCTTCTTTTTATTGAGAGATTTAAAAGTTGTCTGTCCGATGTATTGCAGATCCATGAAAATAAAGGCTGCAAAATAAAGTTTCAAGGCAGGAACCGCTGCCTGGATTAGCTGGCTGTCGGAACTGAAAATCTGGATCAGAAAATGTGGTGCAAGGATAATGACAGACCACATGGCACCCGTGTAGACGAAAATCATTAAGGCCATCGTAAGGATTGCCTGTTTGACACGTTTCGGGCGGCGCGCCCCGTAATTGTAGCTCAAGATCGGAGAACTTCCCTCATTCATGGCATAGATCGGTGTTTCAACAAGCTGCCGGACACTGGAGATAATCGTCATCACGGAGATATAAATATCGCCGCCGGTTACGGAGAGCACATTGTTACAGCAGATGCTGACGAGGCTGTTGGTAAGCTGCATGATAAAACCGGCAGTACCGAGACTTACGATGTTTTTTGCATTTTCTCCACATGTGGCAAGTTCGGCCCGGGTCAGAAGCCGTACTTTAAATTCTGCGCGTTTCTTTAGAAAATAAAGCACAAATATGGCAGAGAGCGTCTGTGAGATTACAGTCGCGATGGCAGCTCCACGGATGCCAAGTTGCAATACAAAGATAAAGAGTGGATCGAGTATGCAGTTTGCCACGGCACCGATCGCGACGGATGTCATGCCGATGGTGGCATAGCCTTGCGCATTGATAAAGGAATTCATGCCGATGGAAATCATGGATGGCAAAGTACCGATCAGATAGATCATCAGGTATGGATAGGCATAAACCAGTGCGGACTTTGATGCTCCGAACAGAACAAGGATCGGACGTGCAAACAAAAGTCCGATGGCCATTAAAGCAATCGCACCGGCACAGACCATTGTATAGGATGTATTCATGATTTCAGCAGCTTTTTTGGAATCGTTCATGCCCCGGCTGATGGAAAAAAGCGGAGCACCGCCACTTCCGAAGAGATTGCTGAAAGCAGTGATAATCACAATAATCGGAAAACATAAACCGACCGCTCCGAGTGCGGTCGTTCCGACATGTGGGATTCTTGCAATATAAATGCGGTCTACGATGTTGTAAAGCAGGCTTAAAAGCTGCGCAACCAGCATGGGAATTGCTGCATTTAAGATGTTACTTGGGATGGAACCATGTTCAAAATCAATTCTTTTCATAATCATTTCATTTCTTTCTGTTCATTTTGACTTTCTGTTGACATTTAGTATACCATGGATTAACATATATGAAAAATATTACTTTTATGTATTTGATATATAAAAAATGTATAGGAGATGCTATGGACGTAAAACAATTGGAATATTTCCGTGCAATCGTGGATGCAGGGACGATCAGCGGTGCAGCGCGGGTTCTTCATATGACGCAGCCGCCATTGAGTTATCAGATCAAGATGCTAGAGGAAGAACTTCAGGTGCAGCTTTTTTTGCGCGGCACAAAGAGGATTACTTTGACAGAGGCAGGGAAGACTTTGTATGACCGGGCAGGCAGCCTTCTTACGATGGCAGATATTACCAAGTGGGAAGTCATAAAGGCAAGCCAGGCGGCAACGATCCACATCGGATTTACGCCGTCCACGGTTTCTATGATGTCCGATTATCTGATCCGTTTTTCCACGGAGCATCCGGATATCCGCTTTGATATTCACGAGGGCTCAACCTTTACCCTGCGGGAGCAGTTGGAAAACGGTGTGGTTGATATCACAACTCTACGGACTCCGATCGCGCTCAAAGGCTGTGAGAGCAGGACACTGGTGCAGGAAAAGCTGCTTGCGATGGCGGCTGCTGGAAACCAGGTTCTGGAAAAAAACAAAGCCGGAATCACACTCGAAGAATTGTCTGAACAGAAACTGATTCTTTCCCATCGATACCGGAGTTATCTGTTGTCCGCGTTCGAAAAGAAGGGGCTTTTGTGCGATATATACTGTGAGTGTGAGGATGCGAGAACGGCTATGACATTGGCAGAAAAGGGACTTGGGATTGCCATCCTTCCGGCTTCTATGCACAAGCTGTCGGATCAGATGCAGTCCTGTGATATTCTCGATGCGGATCTTACGACGGAGCTTCTTCTCGCGTGGCGGAAGGGGCGCATGCCGGAGGAAGTAAAAACGTTTCTTGAAATGTGGAAATAGATATTCAATGATATGGAGGTAGAACAATGACGAAAGAAGAAAAAATTAAACGTTTTGAAAGGTTGAACAAGGAGGTTGTGCCGGGCCAGATTGTCTGTGCAGGATCTTCCCTCATGGAGATGTTTCCGGTGGAAGAACTGGTAAAAGAAAAACAGATCGACATGATCATCTACAACCGTGGAATCGGCGGATTTATCACGGACGAACTGCTTGAAAATATCGACACCTGCATTCTGGACTTAAAGCCGTCGAAATTATTTATCAATATCGGAACCAATGATCTGAGCAACCCGGACATTCCGATTGCGCAGATGATCGATCACTACGACCGGATTTTATGTCAGGTGAAAGACGCTCTGCCGGATGTAAAGCTGTATCTTATGGCATATTATCCGATTAATTATGACGCAGCAACCGAGGAGATGAAGCCTTGCCTTCTCGTGCGTACGAACCAGAAGATTGCTGAGGCAAACGCAGCTGTCGAAAAACTTGCCGAAAAACATCATGCAAAGTATATCGATATCAACGATCCGCTGAAGGATGAAAACGGAAATCTCAAGGCTGAATATACGATTGAGGGCATGCATATAAAAGAAGAAGGATACCGCGCAATTTTCCCGGAATTTATCCGGTATGCAGGGGAATAATATTCGTGAAAAAACGTAGTGTTTGTGGTATGTTGGAGACAGAAATGAACTACAACAAAGAAAAAAAACATATCTGTGTGATTGAGCAATTAACAAAAGAAGACTGACAGGAGGAAATCAAAATGAGCAACGTATTAGAAGAAATGAAAACCAGAAGAAGTATCCGCAAATTCAAACCGGATGCAATCCCACAGGAAATTTTAGACCAGATCATCGAGGCGGGAACCTATGCGGCAAATGGCAGAGGTGCGCAGAATGTGATCATCATTCAAGTGACGAACAAAGAGAATCGCGATGAAATCGCAAAGAAAAATGCTGAAATCATGGGAAGTGAGGGTGATCCGTTTTATGGCGCACCGGCAATGCTCATCGTCTTAGGTAAAAAAGACTGGCCGACACATGTCTACGATGGCAGCCTTGTGATGGGGAACCTGATGCTTGCAGCCCATGATCTGGGAATCGGAAGCTGCTGGATTCACCGTGCAAAAGAGGAATTTGAAAGCGATTGGGGCAAAGAACTGCTTGCATCCCTTGGAATTGAGGACGAATACGAAGGAATCGGACACTGTGCACTCGGCTATGTGGACGGGGATTATCCGGATGTGATTCCTAGAAAAGAAAACCGCGTCTTTTACATCAAATAGGGAGTTGCCATGAGTGAATCTTATCGTATTTATTATGAAAATCAAAAGCTGCCCACAGAAGAACCGGGGGTAGAGATTTCCTTACAAAAGGATATTGTGTGGGAAAATAGAAATTCCCAGTGTGAACAGTGGAAAGCATTGTCCGTTTTTGCCTGCCAACAGGGGTTGGTGCTGGAATTGGCAAAGCAGGTTACGCCGGAACAGTACCTTGCGTTTTATGAGAAATGGAAAGATGTGGACGAAGAGCAGATTACGGACCAGCAGCGCGAGCAGATTGAGGCGGAATCCCCACTTGGTGAATGCCCGACGGTGCTGCTTACCTGTAATGGAAAAGAACTGCAAAGCGACTGGACCAGGGGTATGGGCTGGTATCCGTCAGAAATTTTGGAAAAGCTGGAAGAAAAACAGGGGCAGGAGGCAGAAGCCTGCCAGCAGCATTATGGGTTAGATCCTGCATACATCTGGTGGATCGGGCGCTTTTATTTCCGGTGGAAGCAGCCGGTAAATGCCAGTGAGATACAAAGTTTTGTGCTGACATTGCAGGCAGAAGAAAAACCAATCTATGGAGAAGAAAGCTTTATTCTGCACACTGGTGATCAGATCGAGTTTTTACATCCGGTCACAGGACAGACCTACCGGCTGGATGCTTTGGAAATGGAAGAGGAAGAATTGCCGGTGAAACAGATGCCGGACGATGAGCCAATCGGGATTTTCTTCATAGGGAAGCTGACACCAAAGAAAACGGAACGTCTGGCAATCGGAAATCTCCATTATGTTCCGGATGCAGAAGTTGCGTGGGTTCCGGTATTTAAGGTGAAAGATAAAGAAGATATCACGGTGGAACTGCAGCTGGCATAGTATAAAAATATCACGGCAGGTGAACTATACATAAAAAGGAGACAAAAACATGCCTTGTACAACGATATTAGTAGGGAAAAAAGCATCTTACGACGGATCAACAATGATTGCAAGAAATGACGATTCGGGGGCAGGACATTTTACTCCGAAAAAATTTGTCATCATTCATCCGGAGGAGATGCCGGAGGTATACCAATCCGAAATTTCGCATGTAAAGATTCCGTTGAC
>URYB01000130.1 GCA_900552085.1 uncultured Lachnobacterium sp. | reverse complement strand
GCGGAAGCCAAAAGCGGGTTGCGTCGGCTGACTGATCAGGTGTGCCAGCGGATACGTCAGGACGATGTGCGTGTGGAGACTGTGACGGTGCAGATCCGTTTCAATGATCTTACCCGTGCATCGCATCAGTGCGCACTTCCGGCAGCGACAAATATTACGAAAGAAATTTTTGATACCGTGTGCCAGCTGTTTGATGAAATGTGGGATGGCACACCCATTCGTCTGCTTGGCGTCTCGACCACCAAAGTATCCAGAGAAGATATGGGACGGCAGATGTCTTTGTTTGATGATACGGATTATGCAAAGCTGGAGAAACTGGACAAAGCGATGGATTCGATCAGGACACGTTTTGGTTCTGGAGCCGTGCAGCGGGCATCGGATTTAACTAAGCAGGAAAAGACAGATACTGGTGTAAAGGAAGTATAAAAAATTACCCTTAAGTAGTATTTTTGATTTTTTTCTTGCAATCGAATAAATTGTGTGATAAAACAAATTACAAGAGAAATACATAAATGCGTGGATGGAGACTCTTCTTATCAGACGTCGACAGGAATACAGCGTCACCGACTGAGAGCGCTGTTTGAAAGAGATGAGAACGGGAACACTGCCGGAGCAGACGAATTGAACATGGGCAGGACGGTTTTGAAAACGGAATGCAGAAGTAGGTTCGTACGTGAGCGCACGTTACGCGTAAGAGAGGGAAGATGAGTTTTCTCATTTTTCAATGCGGGTGGTACCGCGGATAATCTGAATTATTCGCCCCGGAATACAAATCAAGTATTCCGGGGCTTCTTTTTTGTTTCAGGAGAAATCCCGATGTCGCAGAAGAGAAGCCTCGGAGAAGAAAAGGAGTAAACGATATGAGCAACATTTACAGAGACGTAACACTGAATCAGGTAAGCGAACAGGACATTGGAAAGACGATCCGTGTGGCAGGCTGGGTAGAAAATATCCGTGACCACGGCGGGGTATCTTTTATTGATCTTCGTGATATGTATGCAGTGATGCAGATCGTTATCCGCGATGGAAAATTACTCGAAGGCATCCGCAAGGAGCAGGCGGTCACCGTGGAAGGTCTGATTGAAAAAAGAGATGAGGAAACATACAACCCGAAGATTCCGACCGGAACAATCGAGTTAGATGCAAAGGAAGTAACCGTTCTTGGTGAGGTATATTCCCAGCTTCCGTTTGAAGTCATGACAAGCAAGAGCGTACACGAGGATGTACGTCTGAAATACCGCTATCTGGATTTGAGAAACCAGAAAGTAAAAGACAACATCATTTTCCGTTCCAAGGTAATCGCTTACCTTCGCGAGAAGATGACCGAGATGGGATTTTTGGAGTTACAGACTCCGATCCTTTGTGCATCCTCTCCGGAAGGCGCAAGAGATTACATTGTTCCTTCCAGAAAATTTAAAGGAAAATTTTATGCGCTGCCACAGGCACCACAGCAGTACAAGCAGCTTCTGATGGTATCAGGATTTGATAAATATTTCCAGATTGCTCCATGTTTCCGCGATGAGGATGCCAGAGCAGACCGTTCACCGGGAGAGTTTTATCAGCTTGATTTCGAGATGAGCTTTGCAACACAGGAAGATGTGTTTGCAGTCGGAGAAGAAGTGCTTTCCGCAGTGTTTGAAAAATTTGCACCGGAAGGAAGCGTTGTCACAAAAGCACCGTATCCAATCATCAGCTACAAGCAGGCAATGCTGGAGTTTGGTTCCGATAAGCCGGATCTGCGCAACCCACTTCGTATCATCGATGTAACTGACTTTTTCCAGAAATGTACGTTCAAGCCATTCATCGGAAAAACGGTTCGTGCAATCCGTGTTCATGCGGATATGTCCAAAGGTTTCCACGAGAAACTCCTTAAATTTGCGACCGGACTTGGCATGGGTGGTTTAGGATATCTGGAAGTATTAGAGGACGGCTCTTACAAGGGACCAATCGACAAGTTTATTCCGGAGGACTGCAAGGAAGAGTTCCGCACACTGGCAGGACTTGAAGTTGGTGATACGATTTTCTTTATGGCAGATAAAGAGGAGCGCGCGGCATACTATGCCGGAATGATCCGAAACGAACTCGGCGAGAAACTGAATCTGATTGAGAAAAACGCATACCGTTTCTGCTATGTCAACGATTTCCCGATGTTTGAGAGAGATCCGGAGACAAAGAAGATCGGATTTACCCACAACCCGTTCTCCATGCCACAGGGCGGCTTAGAAGCACTCAATACCATGGACCCGCTTGACATCCTGGCATACCAGTACGACATTGTCTGCAACGGTGTAGAGTTATCGTCCGGTGCGGTCCGCAACCACGACATGCAGATCATGGAAAAAGCATTCGAGATTGCAGGCTATGACAAAGAAGTGTTAAAGAACAAGTTTGGCGCATTATACACCGCATTCCAGTACGGAGCACCGCCACACGCTGGTATGGCTCCTGGAGTAGACCGTATGATCATGCTTTTACGCAACGAAGAAAACATCCGCGAGGTCATCGCATTCCCGATGAACGGAAACGCGCAGGATCTGATGTGCGGAGCACCAAACGAAGTCACCGAGCAGCAGCTTCGTGAAGTTCATATAAAGGTTAGACAATAGTAATTGTTGTGGAGGAAACAAACAATATGGCAAACGTGATCTCAGATGAGACAATGGAATATGTAGGAATCCTTGCAAAACTCGAACTGTCCGATGCAGAAAAAGAAGCTGCAAAAAAAGACATGGAAAGTATGCTGGATTATATTGATAAATTAAACGAACTCGATACCTCTGGGGTAGAGCCGATGTCCCACGTTTTCCCGGTACAGAATGTATTCCGGGAGGATGTCGTGGAAAACGGTGACGGCGGAGAGGATACACTTGCCAACGCGCCGGAGCGGCGTGACCGCGCATTTGTAGTCCCGATGACGGTTAATAACTAGCGACTGCAGACAGGAGGTTATCTATGAATTTACTATCACTCACAGCCGTCGAGCTGGGGAAGAAAATAAAAGCGCATGAAGTGACCGTGGAGGAAGCAACCAGGGCTGCACTCGATGCCATTCGCGCAAAAGAGCCGCAGGTCAACAGCTTTGTCACCGTGGACGAGGAAGCTGCCATGGCACGCGCAAAAGAAGTACAGAAATTAATCGATGACGGAACGCTGACAGGATCGCTTGCGGGTGTACCGGTTGCTATCAAGGACAACATGTGCACGAAGGGAATGCTGACCACCTGCAGTTCCAAAATTTTATACAATTTTATTCCGACTTACACGGCAGAGGCTGTTTTAAATCTCGAAAAAGCCGGAGCTGTGATCCTTGGAAAGACAAACATGGATGAATTTGCCATGGGAAGTACAACCGAGACTTCCGCATACGGAGAGACAAAAAATCCATGGAATACCGGACATGTTCCGGGTGGTTCTTCCGGCGGAAGCTGTGCAGCAGTGGCAGCGGAAGAATGCTATTATGCACTCGGTTCCGATACCGGCGGATCGATCCGCCAGCCGAGTTCCTTCTGCGGTGTGACCGGAATCAAGCCTACCTACGGAACCGTTTCCCGTTACGGACTGATTGCTTATGGTTCTTCTCTGGATCAGATCGGACCGGTGGCAAAGGATGTGACCGACTGTGCAACGATTCTCGAAGCAATTACTTCTTATGATAAAAAGGATTCCACTTCTGTAAAGAGAGAGGACACCGATTTTACTTCTGCGCTGGTGGATGATGTCAAAGGCATGAAGATCGGTATTCCGAGAGATTATCTCGGCGAAGGTCTCGATGCGGAAGTAAAGGATGCCATTCTTGCAGCGGCAAAGAAGTTAGAGGAAAAAGGAGCGATTGTCGAAGAGTTCGATTTAAGCCTTGTTGAGTACGCAATCCCTGCCTACTATGTCATTGCAGCGGCAGAAGCAAGCTCAAATCTTGCGCGCTTTGACGGTGTAAAATACGGCTATCGCACAAAAGAATACGATGGTCTTCACAATATGTACAAAAAATCCCGTTCGGAAGGGTTCGGGGCAGAGGTAAAACGCCGTATCATGCTCGGTTCGTTCGTATTAAGTTCCGGCTATTACGATGCGTATTATCTGAAGGCATTGCGTACCAAGGCGCTCATTAAGCAGGCGTTTGATAAGGCGTTTGCAAAATATGATGTGATCTTAGGACCGGCAGCACCGACAACTGCACCAAAGCTTGGCGAATCATTAAGCGATCCGCTTAAGATGTATCTGGGCGATGTCTACACCGTATCGGTCAATCTGGCAGGTCTTCCAGGAATCAGCGTGCCTTGCGGACTGGACAAAAACGGACTTCCGATCGGACTGCAGCTCATCGGAGACTGCTTTAAAGAAAAAAACATCATCCGCGCGGCATACAGTTTTGAACAGACAAGAACCTATCAGCACAGCCCGCTGGCAGAAGCGTAGAAAGGAGAGAAGAGATGTCAAAAGAATACGAAACCGTCATTGGACTGGAAGTCCATGTAGAATTAGCGACCAAGACAAAAATCTTCTGTGCCTGCTCCACTGCATTCGGAAGTGCACCAAATACCCACACCTGTCCGGTCTGTACCGGTATGCCGGGATCACTTCCGGTATTAAATAAAAAGGTCGTGGAATATACGATGGCGGTCGGACTTGCAACCAACTGCCAGATCAACCAGTACAGCAAATTTGACCGGAAAAATTATTTTTATCCGGATAACCCACAGAATTACCAGATCTCGCAGCTTTATCTGCCAATCTGCCACGACGGCGGTGTGGAGATCGAGACGGAATCCGGCGGAAAGAAAACCATCGGTATCCATGAGATCCATATGGAAGAAGACGCCGGAAAGCTGGTACACGATGATTGGGAGGGCGTTTCCCTCGTCGATTACAACCGTTCCGGTGTTCCGTTGATCGAAATTGTATCCGAGCCGGATATGCGCTCCGCAGACGAAGTAATCGCTTACTTGGAGAAACTCCGCATGACCATCCAGTATCTGGGAGCCAGCGACTGCAAGATGCAGGAAGGTTCCATGCGTGCCGATGTCAACTTATCCGTTCGTGAAAAAGGCGCAAAGGAATTCGGTACCCGTACAGAGATGAAAAATATCGGTTCCTTTAAGGCAATCGCCCGCGCAATCGAGGCGGAGACTGCCCGTCAGATCGACCTGATTGAATCCGGCGAGAAAGTCGTACAGGAGACACGCCGCTGGAACGATGACCAGGGGTATTCTTATGCGATGCGTTCCAAGGAAGATGCGCAGGATTACCGTTACTTCCCGGAACCGGATCTTGTGCCGATCGTTGTCAGCGATGAGTGGCTGCAGCAGATTAAGGACAACCAGCCGGAACTGCGGGATGAGAAACTGGCGCGCTATGAAGCAGAGTTCGGACTGCCGGAGTACGATGCAAAGATCCTCACCGGAGAAAAGAAGCTGGCAGATCTCTTTGAGGAGACCACAGCCATCTGCAACAACCCGAAGAAAGTTTCCAACTGGCTGATGGGCGAGACGATGCGCCTGTTAAAGGAACATGATATGGATGCTACCGATATTTCCTTCTCACCGGAACATCTGGCAAAAATCATTCAGCTGACCGAGGCTGGAACGATCAACAACTCTGTTGCCAAAGAAGTATTTGAGAAAGTCTTTGCAGAGGATATCGATCCAGAGAAGTATATCGAGGAGCACGGTTTAAAGAGTGACAACGATGAAGATGCGCTTCGTGCGACCATTGAGCAGATCATAAAGGATAACCCACAGTCTGTTGAGGATTACCACAACGGTAAGGAAAAAGCGATCGGATTTTTAGTCGGACAGACAATGAAAGCGACAAAAGGCAAGGCAAATCCAGGTATGGTCAATAAGATTTTAAAGGAATTGTTATAATCGTTAAATATAAAAGAACTATGAAAAAATTTGTGAAAACTTGTCTTTGAAAAATAAATCACGTATAATGCTTTACAAGGGCAGAAGAAAGAATGCACTTTCCGGAACAGGAAGTGCATTCTCTGTTATATGGCAGGCGATACCTGCAAGAATGCGTGAACGAAAAGGAGTGCAGCGATGGCTGAAGATCAGAATAAAAATACAGTAGATGATACAACAAAGACAACCGAATACGAAGACATATGTTATATATGCCGCCGACCGGAGAGTGTTGCCGGCAAGATGATACATATTCAGGACAGCATCTGTATCTGCAACGATTGTATGCAGAAGACATTTGATACCATGAATACTGGTGGCTTTAACATGGGCGATATCATGAACATGAACAATGGCAAGATGCCAAACATCAGCATGATCAATCTCGCCGATTTTCAGGGAGGTATTCCACAATCCCAGAAGATCAAGAAAAAGAAGCCGAAAGAGAAGAAAGAAGCACCGGTACTCGATATTCATTCCATTCCGGCACCACACAAGATCAAGGCAAGTCTTGATGAGTATGTAGTGGGTCAGGAACAGGCAAAGAAAGTAATGTCCGTAGCTGTATATAACCATTACAAGCGTGTCATGTCTGATGATAAGGACGGTGTGGAAATCGAAAAGTCCAACATGCTGATGATCGGACCGACCGGTTCCGGTAAGACGTATCTGGTCAAGACACTGGCAAAACTTCTGGATGTGCCGCTTGCAATCACGGATGCGACATCTCTGACAGAGGCAGGTTATATCGGTGATGATATCGAGAGTGTGGTAAGTAAGTTACTTGCAGCCGCAGACAATGATGTGGATCGCGCGGAGCATGGAATCATTTTTATAGATGAGATCGATAAAATTGCAAAGAAACGCAATGCGAACCAGAGAGATGTCAGCGGAGAATCCGTACAGCAGGGAATGTTAAAACTTCTCGAAGGCGCAGAGGTAGAAGTTCCGGTTGGAGCCAGCAGCAAGAATGCCATGGTTCCGATGACAACGGTGGATACCAAGAACATTCTGTTTATCTGTGGCGGTGCATTTCCGGATCTGGAAGAGATCATTAAGGAGCGCCTGAACAAAGAAGCTTCCATCGGTTTTAAGGCAGACTTGAAAGACAAATATGATAACGAGGAGAATCTCCTGTGTAAAGTCACAGTGGATGATGTTCGTAAATTTGGTATGATCCCGGAGTTTTTGGGACGTCTCCCAATTCTGTTTTCACTCGAAGCTTTGACCGAAGATATGCTCGTGCGCATTTTGCAGGAGCCGAAGAATGCAATCTTAAAGCAGTATAAAAAGCTTCTGGCGATGGACGAAGTAGATCTTGTCTTTGATGAAGGTGCATTACATGCGATTGCCAGAAAGGCAAAGGAAAAGAAAGTCGGAGCGCGTGCACTTCGTGCAATCATAGAAGAATTCATGCTTGATATCATGTATGAAATTCCGAAGGATGACAATATCGGACGGG
>URYB01000129.1 GCA_900552085.1 uncultured Lachnobacterium sp. | reverse complement strand
GAATCGATTATAAAAGAAGCAAAGCGCCTTGCGGAGCATCAGGTAGATATGATTGAGTGGAGACTGGATGCGTTCGAAGGCGTGCAGAGCCCGAATGAGATTCGAACTGTTTTAGAAGAATTACGACCGATTGTGGAAAATACGATTCTTGTTTATACATTCCGTTCAAAAAATCAGGGTGGATTACTGGCGTTGGATGCAGAGGAAATCTATGATATTCACCAGCTTGCTGCAGAGTCGGATGTAGTAGATTTTGTGGATCTGGAGTTTTTTGAGGCGAAGAAAGCGGCAAAAGAAATCAAAGACTTACAAAGTAGTGGCGTTCATGTGATTGCTTCACATCATGATTTCGCACAGACACCGGAGAGAGGTGTGATGCGGATGCTGTTGGAGCAGATATATGAAAGTGGAGCAGATGTTGTAAAGCTTGCAGTCATGCCGCAGAATACGAAAGATGTGCTGCATTTACTTTCTGAAACCAATGCATTTCACGAAAATCATCCGGATCGTGCACTGATTACCATGTCGATGGGGGCAAAAGGCGCGATTTCCCGTGTGGCTGGAGAGTTCTTTGGTTCCTGCGTGACATTTGGTGCCGGCGAGCAGGCGAGCGCTCCGGGACAGTTACCGATGAATGATTTGGAGAATGTTCTTGATATCCTTCACGAAAGCATCCATCGATAATGCGTTTGGATAGGTAAACAAAAAAATCCAGTGCCTGAATGAAATGAAAATCATTCAGACACTGGATTTTTATTATGCACCCGGCGGGAATCGAACCCGCATCTCAGGAGTCGGAGTCCTACGTTCTATCCATTATACTACGGCTGCCCACACAATGAAGCTTTATGCAATCACGTGCGTTTATAAATATATCATATCTTAACAGATTCGTCAATAAAAGAAGCCGGCAACTGCTCGACAAAAAAAGGTTGCTTAGAAAATCAAATAGTGTTAGACTATCTAAGTGATTGAGATAAGTAGAACATCGTCCTATGATAGTTTGTCTTCGGCAAAGGGACGACGCTACATGATGCATCAGAGATGCATCACATTATAAGAAAAAATCAAATTTATATAGAAAATTGAGCAGGAGGATATCATGCAGCAATTAAAAGATTTTATTATAAAATATAAGCGATATATTGGTGCAGCAGTAATTTTTGTTGTACTTGTTTTAATATTAGTAGATTGTACCGGACCAAAGAATGGAAATTCTGACACACAGGCCGGAACAGAAATAAGCGGAACACAGGCAACGGAGTATCAGTTGGAAGGCAAGCTTAAAAAGGATGCAGATCCGGAACTTGTTGAACTGATCAAGAATTATTATACAGCTTATGTAGCGGGAGATATGGAATCTCTTGAGCCACTCGCTCAGCCGTTGAGCGACAATGAAAAGAGTTATATCGGAACTTTCTCGGATTACTATGAGAGTTTTGACAATATCGTATGCTATTCCATGCCGGGAGCAACCGATGATTCCTATCTGGTTTCTGTATGCTATGATTTAAAATTTTACGAGGTTGATACACCGGCTCCGGGAATGGATTTCTTCTATGTAGAGAGGGATGGAAAAGGAAACTTATACATCAATAATGTATATTCTTCCTATAACTTTAACTTCCTGGATGAAGAACTGGATGCGAACCTCTATTCTCTGATTCTGAATTATGAGAAGAGTGATGATGTAGTCGCTTTACAGAAACAGGTACAGGCAAAATACGATGAAGCAGTTGCAAGTGATGAGAAGCTTGCCAATATGGTAGGTGGTACATTGCGCAGTGCCATGACAAAATGGAGAGATTCTGTCGCAGCAACACAGGATACAGAGGATGCAACGGATGTGACTCCGGCAACAACCGAAGAAACCCAGAAGACAGAGAACACAGAGTCTAAGGATGATTCAAAAAAGGATTCAAAAGATAATACAGAATCCAAGGATGATTCAAAGAAAGATGATAAAAAGGCAGATGACAATAAGTCAGATGACAGCAAGAAAGACACTAAGAAGGAGTCCGGTACGGTTAAGACAAAAGATATCTGTCGTGTACGCGCTAAGGCAAGCACAGATTCTGAGATGATCGGAACTGTTAACAAGGGTGTGAAATTAAAGAAGATTGGTACGGAAGGTGACTGGACAAAGGTTAAGTTTCAGGGACAGACCGGATACATTAAGACAGAGTTCTTAAAGAAAGTTTCATCAAAATCAAGTGACAGCTCTGACACAGGGATGGTCAAGACAAAAGACATCTGTAATGTACGTGCCAAAGCAAGTACAGATGCAGAACTTCTTGGAAAAGTAGACATTGGTGTGAAATTGAAAAAACTTGGAACCAGTGGAGAATGGACAAAAGTAAAATTCCAGGGACAGACCGGATATATCAAGAGTAGCCTGCTGAAAAAGGTGAAATAAAGCTGAAAAATAAAAACGAGCGGAGGCTGGGAAGTCTCCGCGTTTTTTACACGTGAGGGAAAATAAGTGGAAGTCAGAATAAATAAATTCCTGAGTGAGGCGGGGGTATGCTCCAGAAGAGAAGCAGACCGTCAGATCGAGGCAGGAAATGTTACAATTGATGGAAAAATTGCACAGATGGGCGATCGTGTGTCGGAGGGACAGCAGGTGTGCTTTCAGGGCGTTCCTGTGAAAAAGGAAGAGGAAATGATACTGATTGCTTTGCATAAACCGGCAGGAATTGTCTGTACTGCAGAAAAGCGAGAGAAGAATAATGTCATCGACTATCTCAATTATCCCAAACGTATTTATCCGGTAGGAAGACTGGATAAGGATTCCGAAGGTTTGCTGCTTTTGACAAACAACGGGGATATTGTCAATAAAATGATGCGTTCCGGAAATATGCATGAAAAAGAATATATCGTGACCGTGAACCGACCGGTTACGGATTCTTTTTTACATGGAATGGCCAATGGGGTACCACTCGTAGAACTGAATACCACAACACGCAAATGCAGAGTGGAACGCACAGGCAAAAAGCAGTTTCGCATTGTTTTAACACAGGGACTGAACCGTCAGATTCGCCGTATGTGTGAATATTTTGGTTATCGTGTGCAGAAACTGGTACGTGTGCGTATTATGAATATTGAACTGGGGGATTTGGAACCGGGCAAATATCGGGATGTAACACCACAGGAATACAAGCGTCTTCTGGAACTCATTGCATCTTCGAGTAATGCACCTGTCCGTCCGGGAAAGAAGCAACCACAGAATGAGCGAATGCGCGCAAATTCAAATCCGGGAAAAGAAACAAACCGGAAGAATGCAAATACGACGAAATGTTCACAGAATCGCCTTCATGGTACATTCACCGTCGTGAACAAAAATATAGATCGAGAGAGAACACATGGAAGCAAAAAAGCAACGGATTGAACAACTGGTAGAACAATTAAATAAGGCATCAGCTGCATATTATAACGGACAGGATGAAATTATGTCCAACTATGAGTGGGATGCGATGTTTGATGAACTGGTTACCTTAGAGAAGGAAACCGGATATATTATGGCAGATAGTCCGACACAGAATGCAGGTTTTGAAGAAGACGGAAGTGGAGAAAAGGAAGCGCATGAGTATCCGGCACTTTCGCTTGCAAAGACCAAGCAGATTTCAGAATTGCAGGACTGGGCAGGAGAACGGCCAATCTGGCTTTCCTGGAAGCTGGATGGACTGACACTTGTGCTGACCTACGATGGAGGAAAACTTACAAAGATTCTGACCCGTGGAAATGGAACGATCGGAACGAACATCACCTTTTTGAAAGGTGCCATCAGTGGATTTCCGCAGAAAATAAAATATAAGGGACATCTGGTCGTTCGAGGAGAGGCAGCAATCTCTTATACGGATTTTGCTTTGATCAATGATATGATCGAGGATGATGATGAAAAATATGCCAATCCAAGAAATCTGGCATCTGGAACCCTGAATCTGGATGATCCGGAAGAAGTAAAAAACCGTCATGTTAAGTTTCATGCATTTACACTGGTACATCTGGACGATGAGATACTTTCCTGGGGAGAGCGCATGCAGTTTCTGGAAGATCTGGGATTCAATGTTGTGGACAGGGAAGCAACAGATGCCGGTATGCTTCCGGAGGCGATTGAACGATGGACAAAGAAAGTAGAAAATGGACAGATGGATGTGCCGGTAGACGGGCTGGTTATCTGTTATGATGATACGGATTATGCGGCATCCGGCAGTGTGACCGGACATCATGCGACGAGAGCGGGCTTTGCTTTTAAGTGGCAGGATGAATCGGTGGAGACAAAGCTGGATTATATCGAATGGTCGTGTGCGGTATCTACCATTTCGCCGGTAGCAGTATTTGAACCGGTGCAGATCGAAGGAACAACGGTTTCGCGTGCATCCCTTTGCAACCTCAGCGAGATTGAGCGCCTGGGAATTGGAAAAGAATGTACCTTGGAAGTTATTAAGGCGAACAAAATCATTCCAAAGTGTATTGCGGTCAAGGATGCCGCCGGAGAGGTTGAAATTCCAAAAGAATGTCCGGTATGTCATGCGCCGACAGAAATCCGCATCAGTAAGAACAGTGGAACGAAAACATTGCATTGTACCAATCCGGACTGTACAGCCAAAAACGTAAAGAAATTCACCCGTTTTGTCAGCAAATGGGGCATGGATATTGATGGACTTTCCATTCAGACAATGCTGAAATTTATTAACGAGGGATATATCCATGAGTTCGCAGATATTTATCATTTGAAGGATCACTTTGACGTGATCAGCCAGATGGAGGGATTTGGAGAAAAGTCCGTAAAAAATATGGATAAATCCATTGAAAAAAGCCGAAATGTACATCCGATCAATTTTATTTTTGCGCTGTGCATTCCACTGATCGGAACGGATGCGGGAAAGAAGATTGTTGGTTCCATCGGATTTGAGGCTTTTTTGAAGCGGATGGAGGATCAGGAAGGATTCGAAGATATTGATGGAATCGGAGCGGAGCGTTCCAATTCGATTCTCGCATGGTATGCAAAAGAGAGCAATCGAATGTCGCTTGCGCATTTGTTAGAGGAACTTTCCATTGAACATGTAGAACCGAAAGATACTTCGGAGGGTACATGTGTCGGTATGACGTTTGTAATAACCGGCGATGTTCATCATTATAAGAATCGTGATGAATTCAAAGCATATGTAGAGAGCCAGGGGGGCAAAGTCGCAGGAAGCGTATCTGGAAAGACCAGTTATCTTGTAAATAACGATGTGGAATCTAATTCGTCCAAAAACCGTAAAGCGAAGGATCTTGGAATTCCAATTATTTCGGAAGATGAATTTGTAGCACAGTTTGTTCGGTAATGACAGACTATTTGAGGGATTAGATCAGCAGAGTGCTACAGAAAGTGAGGAAATTATGCCAATCAGAACACAGAGTGATCTCCCGGCAAAGGAGATCCTTGAACAGGAAAATATATTTGTAATGGATGAAAATCGTGCGATGCATCAGGATATCCGTCCGATCAACATCGTGATTTTGAATCTGATGCCATTGAAAGAAGATACCGAGCTGCAGATTCTGCGCTCATTGTCGAATACACCATTACAGGTAGATGTGTCGTTTATGGCTCCGGCTTCCCATGCATCTACCCATACATCAAAGAGTCATCTGAACCAGTTCTATCAGACATTTGATGAAATCAGACAGAAATATTTTGATGGACTGATCATTACGGGAGCGCCGGTTGAGCAGATGGAATATGAGGAAGTGGACTACTGGAAAGAGGTCTGTGAAATTATGGAGTGGTCAAAGAAACATGTGACTTCGACCTTACACCTTTGCTGGGGAGCTCAGGCTGGTCTTTATTATCATTATGGAATTCCGAAATATGACCTGAGCCAGAAGAAATTCGGGGTCTTCCGTCACAGAGTGATGAATCGTAAGATTCCGCTTGTCCGCGGATTTGATGATTATTTCTATGCGCCGCATTCCCGTCATACGGAGATTCGGGAAGAGGACATCTTAAAACATGATGAGCTCACCATCCTTGCCAAGTCAGATGAAGCAGGGGTATTTCTTGTGATCAATCAGGATGGAAGCCAGATTTTTGTGATGGGACATCCAGAGTACGATCGTATGACATTGGATAGTGAGTACAAGAGAGATACCGCAAAAGGATTGCCGATCACATTGCCATGTAACTATTATCCGGATGATGATCCGACACAGCGACCAATGCTGCAGTGGAGATCACACGGAAATATTATGTATGCAAACTGGATCAATTATTACGTCTATCAGCAAACGCCGTATGAATTTGTTGATGCAGCGGAGATTATTGGAAAATAATTAAATAGTTTCTTTATCTTTTGCATACGATAATGTATAATGGCTTGACGTACAGAAAACTGTACATTATAATAAAAGTACAGAAAACTGTACGTTCTTATGAGGGGGTGTTCTTATGCTGGCAGTTAACTATACAAATTTACGTGACAATATGAAAACATATATGGATAAAGTTACGGATGATTATGAAACAATGATTGTAACGCGTAAAGACAATAAGAATGTCGTTATGTTATCGGAAGAGACATATAACAATCTGATGGAAAATGTTTATGTAATGGGAAATAAAGCAAATTATGATTGGTTAATGGAGTCAAAAGCGCAACTTGAAAACGGAAATTTTTCTGTGAAAAAGCTTGCGGAGGTATCTTCGGATGAATAAAGTGTTCACGGATAATGGATGGAAAGACTATGTCTATTGGCAGACAGAGGATAGAAAGACGCTAAAGAAAATAAATAGTCTGATAGAAGATATTTGTAGAAATGGAAATCAGGGTATTGGAAAACCGGAACCCTTGACTGGAAATCTGGCAGGATTTTGGATTAGACGGGTAAATGATAAGGATAGGTTTATATATAAAATTGATGAAGAAAATGTATATATTTTAGCCTGTAGATATCATTATAGTGATAAGTAAATTCATAAATTTTTATAGACTAACAAAAGGAAAAAATACACAGAAAATAAGCACCAACAGAAAGATGAGGTGATCACTCAAAGAAACTTTCTGCCGGTGCTTATTTTTACAACTCCGCCATCAGAAAATTCAGAGAACCCTTTGGGTTCTCTGTTCCTTTTTCCAGAAGTGAAATCAGTCCACAGATGGTATCTTCAATCTCTTCTTTGCTGGAAGGAACCAGCGTATTATCCAGTTTTACCGTTAATATAATCAATACAATTTCAGCCAGTGCTTCGGGATGTTCGCAGTGTATGACATTTGTCTGTGTACCCTGTCGGATGATTTCCGCAAGGACTGGCTTTAATTCGCTGATCAGATGATGCATATATTTCTGATGGAGAAAAGCTTTCTCCTGGGCAGCGGCTCCGGTTCCGACCTCTGTTTTAAGAAAGGCAGAAGAGGAATTCCGACAGGTC
>URYB01000128.1 GCA_900552085.1 uncultured Lachnobacterium sp. | reverse complement strand
TTCCTCATCATACACGGTTTCCAACCCGATAATCCCCTGATTATCTCCACCGGTAAATCCAAGCACCTTTGATCCAAGCTCGTCAAATGGATACTCTCTTTTATAATCTTCATCTACTTTTACTCCGGCAAATCCATAGGCAAGTATCCGGTTTCCCGTTTCCTTGTCCACATTGCTTTTGATTCGCTCGATCGACGAGCGCTTTTCCACGCGTTTTCTTACTTTTTCTTCGGATATTCCAAGTTCTTTGCAAAGCATCTGTATGACTTTTTCCGGTTCTTCAATCTGATTATGAATTACGGATATGGTACATACTGATTTGTTTCCCGCCAGTACAACACCATTTCGGTCGAGTATTTTTCCTCTGGCGGCTTTGATCTGCCGCTCCCTCTGTTGCAGATCTGTTGCAAGTTTTGAGTAATAATCTCCACGAAATATCATAAGATATACCAATCGGCCAAGCAGAATCACTGCACAGGCGAGAACACAAAAGAAAAACACACAAATTTTCTTGCGGTGATAGGTTTTATTCCACTGCATCGAAAAATCCGCCATTTTCGCTCTTTCATAAAGTATATGAATCGGCGGATGATTCTAGAACATTCGCCTTGAAACCTGCTTTTCTTTAGTTGTCATCCTCTTTTTTGCCCGGGTGGTGTCCTGTATACTGCTTTTTCTCACCTGTAATGCCAAGACCTTTGTTCTTTCCGGTCTTTTTTTCATCCGGATAAATATTCATATATGGAAGGACTTCTTCCAAAATTTCACGGCAGATATCCTGTGCAAAATAACTGTGCGCCTGATCTGCTACGTTTGGCTCATCCACAATACAGTATATTAAAAGCTGCGGATTCTCCACCGGCGCAAAGCCCATAAAAGATACCAGGTATTTTTTGTCTTTACGTGGAAGTTTCTGGGCGGTACCTGTTTTTCCACCCATGGAATATCCATCCACTTTTGCAGTTCCGGCAGTTCCCTCAGAAACAACATCATACAGATAATCTTTGATCTGATCACTTGTACTCTGGGAAATCGTCTGCTTTACTGCTTTTGGTTCAATCGTAGAAATCGTATTTCCTGAACCATCGGTAATTTTTGTTACTACATGTGGCTGATAATAGGTTCCACCATTGATCAGCGAACTGAAACCGCTGGCCATCTGGATCATCGTACAGTTGTAGTTCTGTCCAAACGCATTTGTAGCAAGGTCAATCGGTTTTATATTATCCAGATTAAATATTAAGGAAGAGGTGTTCGCCTCACCCGGCAGATCAATTCCCGTCTTCTGTCCAAAGCCGAAAATCGACTGATACTCGAGGAAATTTTTCTTTCCTATCTTATATGACATCTGCATCAGCGCATCATTACAGGAATCCATCAATGCTTTACGAACTGTCTCAATACCATGTCCATTACGGTTAACACAGCTGACCCAACGGTCAAACTGTTCTCCACCATCACACAGAAAAGTCATATTATCATTGATCGTTCCAGTCTCTAATCCGGCAGCAACCGTAAACGGTTTCTGTACCGATCCCGGCTCATACGTAGCGGTCACACAATAATTCTGCCACAGACCATTGAGTACGTCGAGTTGATCATCATCTGACATTTTGCTGATTTCTTCCTCTGTGTAGAGATCACTCAAGTCTCTCGGCTTGTTCAGATTAAATGTCGGATAGTCTGCCATTGCAAGAATTTCCCCGTTTTGCGGATTCATAACAATCACGGCGGTCGACTTGCTTCCATCTCCTACCTTATAGTTGTCTGTATAAGCCTCATTAAACTTTTTAATTTTATTCTCTACAATTGATTGTATATTGGAATCGATGGATGTAACCAGTGTACTTCCATCCTGCGCCGTAATGACCGTTTTTTCAAAATTGCTGTCAGAGTTCAGATAACCATACTCTCTTCCATTCACGCCGTTTAATACATCATCATAGTAATTCTCAAGTCCTGTTGTACCCACATTACCGGATGAAGTAAATCCGATCACAGATGCTGCAAGACTGTTATATGGATAGGTTCTCTGATATTCTTTTTCAAACCAGACACCCTTGATATTTGGGTTGATTTTCTTTTTCTTGTCATCTACCGCATCCTGCATCTCAACGAATTTCTGGATTTCTTCATATGGAAGCTTCTTTGCCAGCACAATGTACTTATTGTCCTTTTTTTCCTTTGCATAGGATTCGAGATCTTCCCGCTTTAACTCTGGGAAACACTCCACAAGTGCATCAATGGTAGGTTTAATATATTCCTCCTTGTATGTCATCTGTGAACAATCCAGAATAACGTTATAAACAGCCACACTGGTAGCGAGTACCGTGCCGGAGCTATCCACAATATCTCCTCTCTGGTACGGAATGGTTTTGCTATCGTATGACTGCATTGATAATACTTTTTTCTCATATTTATCGCCACTGGTGTATTCGATGTACATCAATCTCCCGATCATAACGCACAATCCAGCCATAATCACTGTAAAAAGCACCAGAAGCTTTGTTCTCATTTTCCGATTTAATTTTTGAACCGGTCTCCTTCTTCTTTTTGCCACAATGTTCTCCTACTGTTTTGGAATATCACTGTACTGATCCATATAGTTGTTATTCTCAATGGAATAATATACCACCTGCTTTTCTTTTGGATAAGACATTCCCAATTCTTTGATTGCTTTTTTCTTTATCTCATTTAAATCAACCGAAGTAGTGATACTCTTGTATCTTGCATCATTATCTGCACGAAGATCATTTACTTCGCTCTGTAAAGATGCAATATTGTTCATACGGTATGTTACCTGTGACTGTAATTTTACAAATGCCACTGCAGATATTGCAATGATTACAACACATACAGACAAAAATGCAACATATCCACGGCTCATTTCCATGGCACGCTGTCTGTTTCTTCTGGCAGCATTTCTACGATTTTTGCGTCTTTTTGCCTGCTCGATTTCCTCGCGTGTCCGACGGTTCTGACGTGCCGGTGTCTCTAATTCACGTACCGTATTTCCATGTATGTAATAATTTTTTGTCATATTGCTTCCCTGCTCTTTCTTTTACTGTTCGATACGCTCAAACACGCGTAACTTTGCGCTTTTTGAACGACTGTTTTCCTCTAACTCCTGCTCCGAAGGTAAAATTGGTTTTCTTGTTACCACTTTTCCTTTTGATTTCTTTCCACATACGCATACCGGGAAATTACTCGGGCATGTACAAGGATTTTCATTCTTTTTAAAGTTTGACTTAACAATTCGGTCTTCCAGAGAATGGAATGTGATAATGCAAAGTCTTCCTTCATCATTTAATACATCGATCATCGAATCCAGATTATCCCGTAACACATCCAGCTCATGATTTAACTCAATGCGGATTGCCTGATAGGTACGCTTGGAAGGATGTCCTCCCGTCACCTGTACCTTCATCGGTATCGCCGCTTTAATGATTGCGTTGAGTTCACCTGTCGTCTCGATCGGTTTCTCTTTTCTTGCATTTACGATATGCTTGGCAATGTTCTTCGCGAACCGGTCCTCTCCATAATCATGGATAATACGGAAAAGTTCCATCTCACTGTAATCATTGACAATATCTCTTGCGGTAAGTTTCTGTCGCTTATCCATACGCATATCAAGTGGGGCATCTTCGCTCCGGTAGGTGAATCCACGTTCCGGTGTATCCAGCTGGAACGATGATACGCCAAGATCCAGTACGATTCCATCCACTTTTTCTATCCCCAGATCCTGCAATACGCTTGTCATCTGTGCATAATTGCTTCGAACAATGGTGACTTTATCCTGATACTCCTTCAACCGCTCCGACGCTGCTGCAATCGCATCTGCATCCTGGTCGATTCCGACCAGACGGCCTGTCGTAAGTCTTTTGCAGATTTCCAAGGAATGTCCTCCACCGCCGAGAGTTCCGTCAACATAGATTCCATCCGGTTTGATATGCAATTGTTCAATTGTTTCATTCAGTAAAACCGAATAATGTTTGAATTCCATGTCGCCTCCCTAGATTCCAATTCCTAATTCTGCCATATGTTCTGCAATTTCATCCATATCATCAAAGTCGCTGTTCTCCAGATATCTGTCTTTGCTCCAGATTTCCACGCGGCTGAATACGCCGACGGATACGACTTCTTTATCAATTCCTGCGTACTCTCTCAGATTCGCCGGAAGAAGAATTCTTCCCTGCTTGTCCAGTTCACAGTTTGCTGCTCCTGCAAAAAAGAATCTCATAAACTTTCTTGCATCCTTGGAGGTAAGTGGTTTTTCTCTCAGGCTGTCTTCAATGCGCTGCCATTCTTCATGGGAATATGCGAATAAACATCCATCCAGTCCCTTGGTCACTACAAATTCGTTTCCAAGCTGTTCTCTGAACTTTGACGGAACGATCATTCTGCCCTTTGCATCGACGGAATGATTATATTCACCCATGAACATGACACACTCACCTGCCCTTCTGCTTCATTTCTACCAGAAACCAGTCGTTTCTGTATGGTGCAGACGTCATATCATTTTCATGTACTATCTACCACTTTGCACCACTCTATGGTTTTTTCTCTCCACTTTCCACCACCATGTAACCATAATACTCCAAAAAGAGGTGCGAATCAAGGTTTTTTCAAGGTTTTTTCAAACTTTCGGAAAATAAAAAAAGCACCTGCAGCACCCATCTTCCTTTCATTTTCTGAAAAAAGGGATGTTGCAGATACTTTCCCATATCCACTATGCAGTTTTATTAAATTTTATGCAGAAAAGAAACTATTTTTCCCCACTCTGCTCCACCTGTGCCTGTTTTCGACCGTTCCTTACATGCCAGATGATGATCCATGCAATAGAAACCACCACAAGTATGGCTGCAAGTGCCATGGAAACCGGATATCCAATCCCCGGAAGCAGCAGCTGATCCGTTCGAAGGGATTCTATCCAGAAACGTCCGATGCCATAACCTGCCAGATACAGCAAAAATACTTCACCATCAAACTTTTTGTGTTTTGTAAACAAAATCAGACAGATCAGCAACACAAGATTCCACATGGATTCGAATAAAAAGGTTGGATATACCTGAATATAGGAAATTCCATCCACTTTTACCACATGCTCCAGAAGTTCCTGTGTCACATCCGAATTACGCACTGCCGACAACGGCAGCTGCATGGCAAAAAGCCCGTCCGTATATCCGCCCAACGCTTCCCTGTTAAAGAAATAGCCCCAGAAGACCAAGATCTGCCCAACCAACACACCCAATCCTGCTGTATCAAAAAGTAAGCCTGGCGAAAGCTTTTTGACCCGCGCAAAAATAAATGTGGTAATAATCGCTGCGATAACACCACCATAAATTGCCAGTCCTCCCTGACGCAGATTAAAAATACTGAGCAGATTGTCCTTATACAAATCCCATCGGAACACCACATAATAAATACGGGCTCCGATCACAGAACATACGATAGCCACCAACGCCAGATCAAAATAGGTATCGGAACTCTGTCCGGTGCGCTTTGCCATCCAGCATGCAATTCCAAGTCCTGCCAGCATTCCAATGGCAATCACAATTCCATAATATGCAATGGAAAAATTTCCAATCATAATGTTCTTTCCCACATGATCCAGATAAATATGCAAATGCGGGAAATTAATGTTGTAATCCATAATTCAAATTCTTCTCCTTATTTTTTATCAACCGATTCTTCATTCAGTTGCTATTAGTATAGCATAAAAAAAGGGACAATTTCAAATTTCTTTGAAACTGTCTCTTTTATTTTGACTATTCAGTTAACACTGGCAAACAAAACTTCCGCACTCTGTCTCACGGCAGGAGTCTGCGTGGCCTCCTGCAATGCCGATATGGTTTGCGGAACACTGCTTCTGACTGTTAAACTTACATTCCGTTGCTTCGCATGCAACCGCAGTCTCCTTTTTGGCAGCTTCTTTGTGGCAATTGCTTCCGCAACCGCATCCCTTTGGTGCAAAACTGCCGCAGCAAGTCTCCGAAGATGTTTTTGCCTGTGTACCTTCTACATGAATATCCTGTCTGTTACAACAATTATCATCATTGTAGGAACAGCTTACCACACTACAATCCAATTTTGTCATTTGACATACCTCCTTTAAAAATCCATAAAGAACTTTTCAAGTTCCCGAATAGTATGTTCGGATTTTTTTCATCTATTCGCAGATATGCCAATGTCAAATTTTAGGAAAGAAGCTCCTTATCGCTTGTAAATTCTTCACCGCTTACACGCTCGAACTGCTGTAACAGATCCGCAACGGTCAGCTTTTTCTTTTCTTCCCCTGCAATGTTAAGAATCACTTTTCCCTCATGCATCATGATCAGACGATTTCCATGTGCAATCGCATCACGCATGTTGTGTGTAACCATCATTGCTGTCAGATTGTTTTCTTTGATAATCTTGTCGGTAAGTGTCAGCACTTTCGCTGCTGTCTTTGGATCGAGCGCTGCCGTGTGCTCATCCAGAAGTAAAAGCTTTGGTTTCTGCAAAGAAGCCATAAGAAGTGTCACAGCCTGACGCTGTCCTCCGGAAAGCAATCCTACTTTTGATGTCATACGGTCTTCCAGTCCAAGATCCAGTTCCTTTAAGAGTTCATGATAGCGTTCTTTTTCTTTCTTTGTAATTCCCCAGCTTAAACCACGTCTCTGGCCTCTGCGCGCAGCAAGTGCAAGATTCTCATCAATCTGCATGGTTGCTGTGGTTCCCGTCATCGGATCCTGAAATACACGTCCAAGAAAAGCCGCGCGTTTAAACTCCGGAAGTCCGGTCACATCCACACCATCAATCAGGATGGAACCCTCATCAACCGGCCATGTCCCTGCAACAGCATTTAATACCGTTGACTTTCCGGCTCCGTTTCCACCGATCACGGTTACGAAATCACCGGCATCCAGTTTTAAATTTACACCATTTAACGCATGTTTTTCATTAATGGTTCCAAGGTTGAAGGTCTTGTGTACGTTACAAATCTCTAACATTTATTTGCCCTCCTTTGTTGCAGTCTTGTTAATAGCCGCAGCTGAACGTTTTCCTGCTTTTGCAAAGGAACTCTTGCTCTTTCCCTTGAGATATGGAACTGCAAGGAAAATTGCAACGATGATTGCTGTAAAAAGCTTCAGATCATCACTTGGCATCTTCAGCCAGAGAACAATTCCAATTACGATATAGTAGATAATTCCACCGATAACAACAAAAATCAGACGGCCCTTGAAATCCATATGTTTTCCAAGAATAGCATCTCCTAAAACTTCACCGATAATAACAGCTGCAAGACCGATGACGATACCACCACGGCCCATGTTTACATCTGCGAAACCGGAATACTGTGACAAAAGCCCTCCAGCCAGTGCAACAATTGCATTGGAAAGGGACAGACCGATCAGTTTCATATTGTCAATGTTGATACCCTGTGCCTTACTCATT
>URYB01000127.1 GCA_900552085.1 uncultured Lachnobacterium sp. | reverse complement strand
GGCGGCAATTTCGCTTTCACCGGATGGAACAATTGAAGTGACCGCCATGACCGATGTGTCAATCTCATCGGAGGAACTGATTTCCCTTCAGGCGGAGGAAAATCTGTCATTGACTGCACTGGGAAATGTGCAGATTATCAATGCCGCAGGAAGTGATATTACAGTAAGTGAAACAATCAATGTTCACGGAAACAGAATCAAAAATAATGGATGATAAATGGGGGCAACAATATGGATAAACAACTTGCAAGACAACAATACGAGCAGGAAAAAATAACCAAAGAGTTACAGGAGGCTAGGGAAAAAGAGGAAAAGAAACAGGAGTCCCTTCCCTTAGAAGAAGTGGTTTCCCAGATGGGGAGCGGAATGATTCATTTTCCGGACGGACCGATGCGATTCCGGGCAGTACAGTTTTTTCAAAATGCAGTGTCGCTGCCGGTCCCAATCGATTATCTGCAGGTGCAGTCTCAGGATCAGGGGGTTGTCTCTCTGGTAAATGATGTTATGGGAATCAGTCTGATTCTGCAATATACCACATCCGAAAACAAAGATGTGACATTTGAAAAAGTAAAAAAGGGTGTATATGGACAGTTTCGGGGAGCCGGAATTTATGCCGAGATGATTGAAGGGGGCGAAATCGAGGATCCAGTGGCACCGGTCTATTTCACATCCATGCGTGTACCGGTGGCACCTGGTGTCATGTATGAAATGCTTTTTTATTCCATCAATAAAAATAATGGAAAGATGCTGGTGGGATCCTATAACTGTTTTTATAAAGATATCGAAAAATGGCAGAATATCATAAAAGCAACGCTGTCATATCTGGATTTTCAGTAGGAGGCAGCAGTGATGGAGATTGGAAAGTTACAGTTAAAGGGAATAGAGGTCAATGCAATTGAATCGGTTGAATTGACGGCAGAATGGAATCAGCATGCCTGCCTGAATGTGAAATGTCTGGTGGAGAAAGAGCATGTGGATTCCTATGCCAGTCTGGGAAGCCAAAAAGAAAAAGTGACGCTGATGCATGAAGATATCCGGCTTTTTTCGGGAATCGTAACCGCAGCATCCTGCAAAGTAGAAAAAGGCAAGGCAATTCTTATGCTGGATGTCACAGACAGTACCTGGCAGCTTGACCGAAAGAAAAAAAGCAGATCGTTTCAGGATGTCTCAAAGACATTTCAGGAAGTGGCAGAGAAAATACACTCCTGCATATTTCACTGTGAAAATAAAGTGACTGGGGAACTGATTCTTCAGTATCAGGAAACCGACTGGGAGTTTTTAAAAAGGCTTGCATCCAAATGTAATACGATGATATATGCAGATATGACAAGCGAACATATGGCATTGTATTTTGGTGTCAATGGACAGAAGAAGGCCATAAAACCAGAACTCTATGACTGTATCCGGGAAAGGAATCTGGAAAAAAATACATATGCCTGTATATTTGAAAGCCCGGATTTTATCAACATCGGTGATGTTGTGGAACTGGATGGGCGAAAACTGGTGGTAGACCAAATGCAGATGAATGCAAAGAAGGCACAACTGGTCGGAACGTATCATGCAATGCCGGCAGAGGATTGCATGTATCCGGTGATTTATTGTCCGGACATGGCGGGAGCAGCGTTGCAGGGGACGGTTATAGAATCTCAGAAAGACAAAGTAAAAGTACATCTTGCAATTGATGAGGGAAAAGAAAGTGCAGATGTGTATCTGTTTCCGTTTTCCGCGATGCAGGCATCTTCCGATGGAAGCGGCTGGTATTATATGCCGGAAGTTGGTGACTGTGTGAAAGTATGTATCCCCGCATGGGAAGAAAAAGGGGCATTTGCTGTCAGTGCGGTAAGTACCTATGACGGGGCAGCGGATGCACAGGATATGATGGGAGATACCAGTGTGAAATATATGCGCAACCCGACCGGCAAACAGATACAGCTTACACCGGGAAAAATCGCAGCAGATGGTGGCGGACAGGCATCCGGTCTGCAAATGGGAACGGACGGAACAATCGCTTTTACCGGCAAACAGGCGGTTACGATGGAGAGCAGCGAGAGTATCACCATCGTTGCAATGGGAGATCTGAATATCCATGCTGACGAAACCATCGACATAAAAGCAGAGACAACCGGAGAGCTGGTATTTGATGATGCCGGAGAAATTACAGAATTGGGCGGACAGGTGAATATCAATGCAGAAGAATAAAGAACTGGAAATTGACAAAGAAAAATTAGCGGCAGAAGTCCGGTGTTGTCTGGAACAGCATATCGTAGAACTGAGCGGACAGATCCATCAGGCAATCAACCAGATCCTGGCGGAAAAATCCTGCAATATTTTGCAGATGACTGTGATGCGTGCAGATTTATATCAGGGAGCACCGATGCTTGCGGTGCGTGGATATGATGAGCGCTGGTATCTGGATGAAGACCAAAAAACCATATATCTGCCAGTGCCGTATTTGTGGACACCTTTTGCGCAGGTATATGAGCAGATGCAGCGGAAACTGTCGGTGTACATGGGAGCGGTCAGTGAATACGATATCAGGAATCAGCTGTGCGAGTATTTTCTGGAAGTGTTTGTGAATCTGGCGGGGCTCATGCGGGGACATTTTTATCATTTGAAAGACATAAATCCTCCATTTCAGATTCTGTGGGGCATCTATAAGGGAGATAACCGCACACTGTTGTATCAGGACCGGTATGGAAAAGACACCACGCAGTTTCTGAGTGAATTGCAGCCGGTAAATCAGTTCCGGAGTTTTGATGAGGCAGAGCTTTTGAAGGAACAGGTGAAAGAAAAAACATTTGTATATCTCAATGCCAGAAGAAGCCGCATACAGGAAATGCAATTTGAGGCATGTACGTTTGTGGAGTGTCAGTGGGATCATTCTACCATCAAATGGAGTACCTTTACCGGAAGCCTGCTTCGGGGCTGTATGTTTGCAGAAATTCATGGATATCAGATGGATTTGTCAGATGCGACAGTGGAATATACCGGATTTGATGGCAGCAGTCTGCACCGCATAACGTTTGATGGCGCAGTGCTCAAAGGTGTGTCATTTGAAAAAAGTACATTGAAATACATCAGTTTCCGGGATGCAAAGCTCGAGGATGTAGACCTGCGGGCAGAAGCATTAGAGGCGGTCGATTTCACAGGTGCAGAATTGAAAAATGTGTATGTATACGAGCGGGATCTTGAGAAGTTTACTCTGACCGAAACACAGAAACAGCAGGTTTATATATTGGAGGAAAAAGACAATGAGATACTATAGAATCCGCCAGGACCGGCATCTGCGCAACCGTATTACATTTCAGGATCTCGAGGGCTGTCCGAATCTGGTGTTTGATAAAGAGACCATCCGGGATTTTAAGAGAAGTTCCGTGTTGTATGTACAGGGGGATAAGAACAGTCAGTATCCGGATCTGTTTGAATCGCCGGTGCTGCTGATCTCAGAAAAATTATTTGACATCATAAGATACTATGACACCGAAGTGGAATTTCGCATTGCTGTGCTTACCGATCTGAAACAGAAGCGGCAGGATGTGTACCGCCTGATGGTTCCGAAGGTCGAGGATGCATTATCGGAACAGACAATATATTTCAAAAATGGGTTTCTGGATACCCCTGTGCTGAAAAGAAACCTCTGTCCACAGAGAAGAATTTTCTATGTCACAGAAGGCTATACTTATCAGCTGATCGTAACGGAGGATGTACTTGAAAGCATACTGGCAAGAAACAGTATCGGCATATTGTATGAGGAGATAAAAACAGAGTAATGGGAAATGTATTTAAAAAGAATAAAATGACAGAAGCAATCGAACCGCTGGCCGTCGATCTCGGGGTGGATGGTTATGTCAATGCCGTGGCAGAGAAAGGCTTCACGGATGCCACAAAGGATGCCGTGTCATCGGGCATAGACAATGTAAAACAGGATGTCAAAGGTAAGGTCGAGAAAGCAGAGGAAGTCGCCGGTTTTATCCAGGATGATTTCAACAGCTTAAAGGAGAATGTCAGCGACTTTTTTGCTTCCGATGAGGAAAAGCAAAAAAAGAAAGAGGAAGAGGAAGCAAAAAAGAAAGCGGAGGAGGAACAGAAGAAAGCAGAGGAAGAGGCGGCGGAAGAATACCGCAACATGCTCGACCGGTCCTATATTCTGCATACAGCATGTATTGTATGCAGCTGCGCATATACGAATGAAAGCGTGAATCCCAGCTATATTGTGGTGCCAAAAAGTCACGGAGAATTTATACACGGGATGCCGCAGCTTACCGTGGCAGATTATATCGCAAATGAAAATGTGCTGGATTTTGGAATATGCAGAAGTCCAAAGAATCCGGCGGTGCAGGAAAAGGCGCGGGAGATACTTGATGAGGTGCAGGAAGAGACAAAATCCTGGACGGACAAAATTATGGATCTCTTTGTTGACAAGAGCAAAAAAACGGTATGTGACAGCAAAGAAAGTCTTGCTGCATACTGTGCCGCAAAGTGTACACCACAATTTTTCACCGGCTGGGCCGATGGAAAAGAGGATGTGTTTATAGATGGTCAGAAGGCACTGCTGGGCCGATGTACTATGAGCTGTGCCTATGGCGGAGAAATTACGATCCAGAGCAGCGGACAGCCGGAATAAAACAATAGGGAAGGTAACTTGGACAAGATGAGTTTAACATATGATGGTTTGACAATAGAAACGGAATTTGACAGTGAACTGCAGATTCTGCATTTTATAATGGAACAGCAGTTGAATGAGCACGCTGAGCTTGTTGTTTCCTATCTGGTTCGGGGAGAAAATCCATTTCACAGATACAATAACAACAGCAGAATTGTGGTCAAAGAGAAAGAGACCTGTCTGTTTACCGGTATTTTAGTAAATATCCGGACAAAAGACACCAGAGACGGCGCAGTGCTTGAGACCCGCTGGAAAAGTTCAACCTGTCTTCTGGACAGAAAGAAGCACGAACGGGCAATCACAGGCAGCGATATGACCTACGGACAGCTGCTCGGAAGACTGACCGCTTCCTACGGGGAAATCTATCAGGATACCCTGTCATATAACCGGCTTCTGCCGGGATTCCTGTTGCAGTATCAGGAAACAGACTGGGAATTCTTAAAGCGTCTGGCGGCAAGAGCCGGCGGCGTGCTCACACCGAAATGTACCGGAAGTGACGGAGAATTCTGCTTTGGTTTTCCAAATCTGAAAAAAGAAAAAATATCCGATGCATCCCACCGGATGCTGACAACAATCGATTATGAAGCCTATGCCAGAGAGTCGCAGACTTCCCCATTCTGGACATTTCTGATGGATCATTACCAGAAGTGCTTCACAAGTGCCAAAAATTACTGGCTGGGACAGCGGGTAGAAGTGGATGGATTTGAAGGGATTGTTACCCATATTCATATCGAAGGCTGTGACGGAAGTGTTATAAAGACGTATGTGGTTACATCCGAAGCAGGCATTGCAGGGACCAGTGGTGTGAATCCGAAATTTTCCGGACTGCATCTGGAAGCAACCGTAAAGGAAGCAAAGGGCAGCAGTATCCGTGTGGAATTCGGGATTGAGACCATAACCTCAGGAAGTGAACTGTATTTTCCGTATGCGGTGGAGAGCAGTGCGTGGTATGCAATGCCGGAGGTGGGAAGCCTTGTACATATTTATCTGCCGGAGCAGGATGAAACTCTGGCATATGCCGTGCACAGTATGCGAAACACTTCCGCAGGGGCAGTCCATGCATCGGCAACTTCGGATCCTTCCGTAAAAAGTTTCACGCATCCGTCGGGGGCTTCCATGCAGCTGGATGGCAGTGCATTGACATTGACTTCCGATACACAGGGAATGGCACAGGCAACGCTCGGCGGTGACGGAACCCTTGGATTAAAGGCAAAAAAGATCACAATCACTGCCTATGGAAATGTGGAAATCGGTGCCGGGGAAAAACAGGCAAAGCAAGTCGAACTCAAAGCAGGAAAAGAGCTGACGATTGCTTCTGATCAGGGGGCATCTGCTTATTTGGGAGAACAACTGTATTTAAATGGCAGCAGGATTGATTATGCTGCAGAAATCAAGGATGCAGTGGAGATTCCGGAAGAGATTCTTAACCGAAACGAAGGAATCGAAGACCAGATTGATGCAATCAATGCCTCTGCAAAAGAGATGGAGAAGGCAAAGATTCAGGAAGCAAAGAAAAAGACGGGGCTGGGCATGCTTGCTATGGCAATCGGAGCAGTGGCAATCGCAGCGGCAGTGGTATGTACTGGAGGTGCAGCGCTGGTTGCTGTGGCAGTCGTAGCAGGAGGTGCAGCGATTGCATGTGGTGCCGGTTCTGTAGAAGAAGGTGTCCGTGACTATAAGAAAGCGGTGGAATCGGGCGATTTTTCAAAGTCTCACAATTTTATGAGAGATGAGGTCTTTCAGGGAAATCAGGGAATTTATGATGCAGTGCTTTACGGTTCGGTATTGATCTGCGGAATTGTCATTGGTGTGGCTACCGGTGGCGGCGGTATGGAAGCATTTAAAGATGTTCTGATAAGAACCGGTAAAGACGTTACTGTGGACACGCTGTCTAATCTTGCTATGGACTACATGGATGATGGAAGCATCAATAATGGACTGGAGTCCTATCTTAAAAATATGTGTATGGCTGGTTCTTCTGCGTCTGTTTCAGCTGGATTTATGCAGAAATTCAAGGGAATGGAGGCTGCAAAAAAATACAGTTGTAAACAGATTGGAATGATGCGGTATGGGCTGAATACATCCATGGATGTGATGACAAGTTACGCAACAACCGGTGATGCAAACCTTACAAAAATATTGGTAAGTAATTATATCTCCAATAAATGGTGTGGCGCAGATCCGGTCGACATGGCCACGGGAAGTCTTTACATCCCTGCCACAGACATGACACTGCCGGATATCCTTGAGGACTACAAGGTCACAAGGAAATATGAATCCATCAACCAGCGCAGCGGACTGCTTGGGCATGGGTGGACATGCAGTCTGGAAAGCTGTATGCTTATCACGGAACGTTTCTGTAAAGTGCTCATGCAGGATGGACATGTGGAGACCTTTGAACATGAAAACAGTGAATGGATCAATGACAAGGGCGCTTCCCATGCTGTGACCCTCACAAAGTGTAACGGCGGCTGGCAGCTTCGGGATGAAAGGGAAAAGAAGACCTTTTTTTACAACGAAGACGGCAAACTGGAAAAAGTTACAGACCGCTGTGGCAATCCGTCCGTTTATACCTATAAGAACGGTGTACTCGTTTCCGTGACAACCTTTTCCGGCGGCGTCATTCAGGTAGAGATAGAAAATGGCAGACTCATGCGCCTGACAGATGCCATCGGCCGCTATGTGGCATATACCTATGACGGGGATCATTTGGTCTCTGTCGACCAGAACGGCAGGGGCATCACAAGATATACCTATGATAAAAAAGGTTATATTTCTG
>URYB01000126.1 GCA_900552085.1 uncultured Lachnobacterium sp. | reverse complement strand
GTAATGACGGTAAGCTCCGTGAATCCGGTCAGTTTCATTCCGAGTGTGTAAGCCGTGGAGCTGGCATCAAGGAAGATACACATATGATCTTTCACAAAGGTTACAGCCGTATCGGCAATCATTTCCTTTTCTTTTTGATTTTCCAGCGCACGTTCATCAAAGTAATAAGCTCGTCCGGTAAGCTCTTTTTGGCCGGTAGAATTGTCACGATATACAGCACCACCATGTGTTTTGGTCAGGAGTTTTTCTTTGTCCATCTGATTTAAGTCGGTGCGGATGGTGGTGGCAGATACGCCAAGCATCTCGCTCAGTTCGTTGGTGGTTGCTTTTCTATTTTCTTCTAAATATTTTAAAATATGTTTCTGGCGTTCCAGTTGCAGCATAAAACGTTATGCCTCCTATTATTATATGCTTGGTGTAGTGCAGGCCAATAAGGTATGCAGCGATGATACACTTTGACTTCTTAATCATAACCCGAAATAAGAAATTATGCCAGCCTTAAATGAGAAAAGAAAAACTTTTGTTTACTTTCGATAACTTTTATTTTCTTTCGTTTTATACTTGCGTTTGCTTTTGGACTGCGCTATATTATGGCTAACAGATAAAAGCAAACGCAAATAAAAATGGAGGTATTTTATTATGAAATTTTTCGTGGATACAGCAAATGTAGAGGACATTAAGAAAGCAAATGATATGGGAGTCATCTGTGGAGTTACCACAAAGCCATCCCTGATCGCAAAAGAGGGAAGAGATTTTACCGAAGTCATCAAGGAGATCACATCCATCGTTGACGGACCGATCAGCGGCGAGGTAAAGGCAACAACCGTAGATGCAGAGGGCATGATCAAAGAAGGACGTGAGATCGCGGCCATCCATCCAAACATGGTTGTAAAGATTCCTATGACTGTAGAGGGACTCAAAGCCGTAAAGGTACTTTCTTCCGAGGGCATCAAGATGAACGTTACCCTGATTTTCAGCGCAAACCAGGCAATCCTTGCAGCAAACGCAGGAGCTACATATGTAGCGTCAGCCCATTGCCGTAGGCAATTTTCAATGGGCTGATGTTCACGAAATAATATGGATATAAACAATTCCTGGATTGACATTTTCTCCTGTTTTTCCTAAACTTAAAGTAATGAAAAATAGGAGAAGTTTATGGCTAAATTTACCCAAAAGGCAATTAGATATAGTATGCTTAAATTGCTGCAAAAAAAAGAAATAGATAAAATTTCGGTTAAAGATATTTGCGAGTTATGTGAAATAACAAGGAATACATTCTATTATTATTACAGAGACATCTATCAGGTGCTTGAGGAATTACTTAAGGTAGAAACCGATAATGTTATTATGGAAAAAAGGGAATATGATAACTTTTATGAGGAATTTCTGCAAAGATATCATCTTATTTTAGAATACAGGCAGGCAGTTTTACATTTATACAATTCTAAAAACAGAGAATTGATATTAAAGTATTTTTATGATGTTACAGAGGACTTTGTAAAAAAATATGTCAGAAAAGAAGCAGATAGAGCAGATCTTTCTGATGAGGATATCAATTTCGTTATATATTTTTACACGAATTCTATTATTGGAACAACGCTCAGATGGATGCAGGATGGAATGCAAGGCTCGCAGGACCAGCTGATTCACAGATTGTCTTTAGCATATCAAGCCACTATTAAACCACTTATATCAGAATTAGAAAAAAATAAATAAAACCATACACATTTACAACAGTGCCCAAAAATAGGACACTGTTGTTTTTTTGTATCTTTTGTGTGAGTGATTATTGGATTATGATTTATGTTCGTAGGGAGGTTTATCTTATGAAAAAATTGAGCTTCATAAAAAATATATATGTTTTTTTGGCAAGTATTTGTATTGTCGGAGGCACGTTATTATTGATATGGCCAATGTTGGAACTAAATGTTTTGTGTAGAATATCGGGTGTTTTTCTGCTGATATATGGGATGGCAAAAATATCAGGTTATTTTACAAAAGATCTTTTTCAATTAGCATTTCAATTTGATTTTGGATTGGGAATTGTAGCTGTGATTCTGGGGATTCTGATGATTTTTCGAACGGAATATATCATAACATTTTTTGCGTTTTGCATAGGAATATTTCTTTTTGTAGATTCGGCACTAAAGATACAAACCGCAATTGAGGCAAAACGATTCGGAATTGAAAAATGGTATTGGATATTTATAATAGCTGTAATATCTGGAATAATTGGTGTCAGCCTTTTGTTTTTATCATCTGAGGCAATAGATATGCTGGTGAGAATGGTTGGACTTGGTATATGCCTTAATGGTGCAATGAATCTTGTTGTTGTGTTAAATACGGTAAGGCTTATAGAAAAATCTGAGGATGACTTTTATGGCGAAAAATATTGAGATATCGCATAAGAATAAAAATTATTATTCGGGCATTACGGGCTGTAGCCGTTCTGGCACTGCTGGGAGTGATTATCTATGTGGCAGTAAGATTGAGAAAACATCCCGAATTGGCTTCGTCTGAAAATATTGTTAAGCTGGTTTCACCAAACCAGATAATTGCCACAATGGAATTCATATTATTGTATATGTTAAAAGGAATCAGTTTTATATATATTGGGACGTTTTTTGGGAAAGGGTATTATTGAAGAATGTAGTCGAAAATATCCGATTGTGAGAAAGGTCGATATATTTCAGAAACAGAACAGCTTATTCACGGGTTTTATAATAAGGATTATCGGTCTGGTATCTTATGATGTAGGAAGCATATATCTGGGAGCATCTGGGGTAAAATATGGTTCATTTATTTTGGGAAGTATGCTTGGTGCATTGCTCAATATTGTCATTGACGGTTTGTTTGGCAGATATATATTTCATCCTCTGTGCTGGCAGCTTTGGGCAGTTGTCGGACTGCGGATTGTAATTGTATTGGTGGTGTTTTTGGGGAAAAAGTATATAAGTAAAAATAATTAATTAACACAGGAGATGTAGTTGATGATAAAAGAACATTTCGCAAAAGTAATAAGAGGATTGTCAGTTCCACCGGTGATGGTATCGGTACTTATTTCAATTCTTGCTTTTCATAGAAACGATATTTTTAGAGATGCAGCAGAAATTGTAATCATGATGGTATTATTAGGGTTCGTTCCTGTTTTAGCGTATGTATTGAGTGACTTAATACCAGCCGTCAGGGCACAGGGGAGAGATGGTCAGAGAAAACTTGCATTTGTTACAAATCTTGTAGGATATAGTTGTGCATTATTATGGGCAATTATAACTAATGTTGATAAGGAATTGCTGCTTATTTGTTTCACATATTTTCTTTCGGTCGTTTTTCTGACAATATGCAACAAGGGCTTTCATTTCAGAGCAAGTGGGCATGCATCAAGTTTTACAGGGCCGTTGGTATTTCTGATTTACTTTTTTGGTTGGAAAGCAATGATTCCATCATTGCTTGTTGCAGTACTCATCATATGGTCTTCTATCTATCTGAAAAGACATACAGCAAAGGAATTGCTGGGAGGAGTATTGGTAAATGTAATTGCATTTGCTTTTTCATTAATAATTATTTCATTCGCATAAGAAAGGTGAAAAAATGAAGACAGCTATACTAACAGATACAAATAGTGGAATTTATTTGGAAGAAGCACAGAGATTAGGCATATTTGTAATGCCGATGCCGGTAATTATAAATGACAAAACGTATTATGAGGGCGTAAATCTTACCGAAGAACAACTCATGGAAGCTCTTACCTCTGGGGAGAAAGTAACCACCTCGCAACCAGTACTGGGAGATGTAGTGGATACATGGGATAAATTACTGAGAGAGTATGAGCAGATTGTATATATTCCAATGTCCAGCGGCCTTAGTAATTCATGCAGCGCGGCAAAAGCTATGGCTTTGGAATATGATGATAGAGTTTTTGTTGTTGACAATCATAGAATTTCGGTGACGCAAAGGTTATCGGTGATGAAAGCAAGACAGCTTGCAAATTGGGATATAGATGGAAAAGAGATTTGTAAAAGACTGGAGAAAGAAGCTTATAACGCATCCATTTATGTTTCTGTAAATACATTAGAGTTCTTGAAAAAGGGTGGAAGAATTACCCAGGCTGCGGCAACAATAGGAACTGTGCTTAACATCAGACCAGTTCTTTCTATTCAGGGAGAAAAATTGGAATCATTTGCGAAAGTTCGTGGTTCAATGAAGAGATGTGAAGAAAAGATGATAAGCGCATGCAAGAACGATTTGTTGACACGTTTTCCCAAGGCTCAGAAACACCAAGTACATATAGGCGCCGCAGGCGCCGGGCTGAGTCAACAGGAAAGTTCACAGTGGGTAGAGCTGCTGGAACAGAATTTCCCAGGAATAGAAGTGATTTATAATCCATTGACCGCAAGTATCACTACCCATACGGGACCTGGGGCAGTAGGAATAGGTATTACAATTGATACTGATTAATCATTAATGAGGGGCAAAATACCTTTTGACCCTCATATCATAATATAACATTAGGAGGAAAAATGATGGGATCAATTAGTCATGCAGCAGAAAGAAAGGCCTTTGAAGTAGCACTTGATTCATTGATGAAAAAAGCGGAGAAAAATCGTTCAGAAGGCTATGTAGAAATTGTCAATATGATTGAAAAGGTATTGAAAGACGGATGGAAACCGGAAGCATATGAGAGACTTCGGGTGGCGTTCAGCAAAGAAGGAAAGTGGACACAATATTTTAATAATCTGCTGGATAATTGCGATAGAGCATATTTAAAGGGGCTTATGATGGCTTTTGGATATGAAGGCGGATTCAGAGGATTTAGAGAGACACAGAAGAATGCAAAGAAACTTGGTGTAAAGCACATTCCGTGGATTATTCTTTTTGATCCGACCAGTGCCTGCAATTTGCGATGCACTGGCTGTTGGGCGGCAGAATATAAAAATACACTCAATCTGTCTTACGATGATATGGATAGTATTGTTACACAGGGAAAAGAACTTGGAATTCATGAATATGTCATGACAGGTGGAGAACCGATGGTTCGCAAGAAAGATATTATCACACTTGCAAAGAAACACAGTGATTGTGGCTTCATGATTTTTACAAATGGAACGCTTGTTGACCAGCAGTTCTGCGATGATATGAAGGAATGTAAGAACATTATACTTTCCATGAGCATTGAGGGCTTTGATGAAGCAACGGATGCAAGACGTGGAAAGGGCACATTTAAGAAGGTTATGGATACAATGGATCTTCTCAGACAAAACGGTATTCCATATGGTACTTCAATTTGTTATACACGCGCAAACTGTGAAGCAGTAACAAGTGATGAATTTTTAGATTTCTTAATCGAAAAGGGAGTTGCTTTTTCATGGTTCTTCCACTATATGCCAGTAGGAAATGACGCAGTGCCTGATCTGATTCCTACAACTGAGCAGAGAGAATATATGTACCACAGAATTCGTGAAATTCGTGGATACGAGGGAGGAAAGCCAATCTTTTTGATGGACTTCCAGAATGATGGAGAGTTTGTAAGCGGTTGTGTGGCCGGTGGTAAATATTATTGTCATATCAATCCAAATGGAGATGTAGAACCATGCGTATTTATTCATTATTCGAGTGCAAATATTCATGATAAGTCGTTGAAGGAATGTCTGACACAGCCATTATTTAAGGCATATCAGGATGCACAGCCATTTAATGACAATTTATTACAGCCTTGTCCTATGCTTGAGAATCCGCAGGTACTGCGCGAGCTGGTGTCACAGACTGATGCACACAGCACTGATATGATGAGTCCGGAGGAATGCAATCATCTTTGTGCAAAATGCGACAATTACGCAAAGGAATGGCAGCCGGTAGCAGATCAGTTATGGTCGTCTAATCATCCTGACTACATAAAAAAGTAATTTTATTGGAAAAATCATAGGAATTAAAGTGTCAAAGGTATCATCGATACATGCCAGCATGCAATTTGATGATACCTTTGTGATTTGGCTGATCAATTTAATTTTATATTTGAAATTTAGAGACACTGTCCTCTAATTGAGCAGAAACGTTTGTTGCATTATTGATCCGGTGTACGGTGTCATTGGATTTGGAAGAAATATTAGCTATATTTCCTGCAATGAGTGTCGTACCTTCAGCACCTTCGTTAGTAGCAAGATTTACATCAGAAATAGCATTTTTAATTTGGGAAATGGTTTCGCCTAAATGGTTTGCTGAAGCAGCAAACTCATTTACCAGATTTTCAACTTTTGTCGCATCTTCATCATAACTATCTGCCATCACAGCAAATTCTTCAAAACATGTACTGATATCTGTTTCAACAAAATTTAACAGCTTACTTGAATAAATGCTTAAGTTTTTGACAGCAAGAGATACTCTTTTGGTCACATCTTGAATATGTACAATGGTAGTATCGGATTGTTCCGCAAGATTTCTGATTTCATCTGCAACAACAGCAAAGCCTTTACCGGCTTCACCGGCCCGGGCAGCTTCAATAGATGCATTAAGAGCAAGTAAATTTGTTTGGGAAGTAATTTCCATAATAGAATCAGTTAATTGGCTGATTTCATCCACTATTTCAGCATCTTTCAGTGCTTTAGACAGCTGGGACTCTATTTCGGAACGAATATTATTTACGCGTAATTTGTTTTCAGAAGTTGTTTTTTTTACGTTTGTTGCTTTATTGTGAATATCACATGCAGCTTCTTTTCCGTTTTTTGCACTCTCTATAATAGTATTGGCTACCTCTTTCATGTCGCATGTCATAGTGTCAATCTCATGTAGAGATGCAGATGTTTCCTCGATTCCAGCTGCTAATTCCTCAGTAGCTGCAGATACCTCTTCAATATCGGCATTGAGAACTTCGATATTTTCTCTGACATTGGTAACAACGCTGTCTAATTCACCTGATTCATGTTTTACCTGACCTATAAGAGATTGCATATCCTGGCGCATATTTTCAATGGTCTGTGATAATTTACCAAAATCATCAGATCGTTCCAGGGTTTTTGAATCAAATCCTTGTGAAAAATTTCTTTGAGATAAATAAAACATTTCACTGTTTAATTTATCAAGAGCCGTAGTAAAGCTGCGCGAAATAAAAAAACCAATTATGATTATAACTCCAACAATCAAAATACATATAATAAGCATTTGGTTTGTCATGGCTTTTTCTAGAATGTCTAATTGCTCAAGAGCTTCACCTGAGTCAAATTTATCTGCTGTTTCCTGCTGAGTAATAATTGTTTCTGCTGAAGTTTTTAATTGGTTTAAGCTGATTTTTGCATATGAAATTAAAAAAAAGGATTCAGCCAATACACAGAGCAAAATTAAATACATTTTTGTTCGTACTTTGAGTTTTTTCATTTGTCTTTCTCCTCCTTAAGACATAAAATATTCTCTCGGAATCTCTAAGCCAATAAAATCAAGGCTTTTGGATTCCTTTTT
>URYB01000125.1 GCA_900552085.1 uncultured Lachnobacterium sp. | reverse complement strand
GCCTCTAATTCATCATCGGTAATATCTCCATTGATTACATAAGTGGTTGCACTGCGGATGATTGGCTCCTCTTCCTCGTTCAAAAGCTTCACACACTGCTCTGCGGAATCAGCTCTCTGATCGAACTGTCCCGGTAAGAACTCAACGGAAAATACTTTGCCTCCCTTTGCATCGAACTCTTCTTCATATATATCATCAACCGGAGGCTCAGAGAATACTGTCTGCAATGCTTTCTTATAAGTATCATCTGATACATTTTCCACATCATAGCGAATCAGCACACGAACTCCTTCTGCTGCGATTCCAAGATAATGCTTTACCTCATGCTTCAGTTCCTTTGCCTTTACTGCAAAGTCTGGTTTCTTTTCTACATATACACGACGTACGTTGCCCATGAAATGGTCCTCCTTATTCTGTCTGTAAAATTTGACGTATTACGCTATGTGAACAGTATATCTTATTTATGAGAATTAGTAAAATTAATATAACTAACTATGTTTATTACCAAATCTTATTTATATATAAGAAAAAGCCGCAGGCAGGGCAAAATTCTCTTTCTGTCCTGCTGCGACTTTTAAGATTATACATATATTTCAGTTTTGTGTCTGTCTCTGCAAACATTTTTCTTACAGAGTTGTCTATGTTCCATTTGTTGTCGTTGTTGCATCGGAACTGTCAGAACCATTTGTTGTACCATCCTGATTTGTATTGTCTTTGTTCTCGTTGTCTCCGTTGCTGGAGTCATCCTTTGTGCCATCATCCGTTGTGTTGTCATCCGGCTTCTGATTGTCATCGTTCGTATTATCATCCGGTTGCTCTGTATCATCCGGCTTATCTGGTTTCGGATTTGGATTTACATATTTTACCTTGATGGTAATCTTCTTGGATTTATTTCCGGCCTTATCTTTTGCAACTACCGTCACATTATATGTGCCATACTTCTTGTTCTTCATTGCTTTAAGCAATGTCTTTGCATTAACGGTCACATACTTGCTTGATAATTTTTCTCCGCTGTCTGTTGCAGTCACATTCTGGCGAATCTTCTTGATCAGATTCTTCTCGGAAAGTTCACCCTTGATCGTAATCGTTTTCTTCTTTGCCTTGACCACCGGTTTCTTCGTATCCTTGACCGTTACATAAATGTACTTTGTTGTCACATTGCTCAACAAGTCTTTGGCTTTGTATGTAATTCTGTATTTACCGGTCTTCTTCATATTGACTTTACCGGATACGGTTACCTTGACATTCTTTCCTTTATAATCGGTCGCTGTCACACCTTTTTTCAGATTCGGTGCTTTTGCAAAACGCTCTACTGTAATATTCTTGATGCCGTTGATCTTTGGAGCCATCTTTCTCCATGGATTGTTCACATCCGGGTCGGTCGGATCCCAGCCTCTGTATTTGCTGTTAACATCAATCTTTACCGGTGTAGGTTTTCCGAGTGGTTCCGGATCGTTTGAATCATAAATATTTACGAGTGTTCCACTTGGACAATTGTCATAAATCCATTTTGAATCTGCAACGCTCAGGCGCACGCATCCATGGGATGCTGTCGTTCCCAGACGATTGTAAGAATTGTACGCAAGCGTACTTGGATCTGTGGAACTGTAAAATACGGAATGGAACAGAACCCCACCTGTAATTCTGCTACAGTACTGTCCATATACCGATCCCATCAGTTCATGCCAGCGGTATTTGGAGGACAGTGGAAATGTTCCTGTCGGTGTCGCATTATTTACACCAACCGAGCAAGCCATCGCCTTGACCGGAATCGTGTATTTTCCTTTCTCGTCTAATTTGTAAATCGTAACACAGTTCTGCCGACGGTTAATACGAATATAGTAAGGACTCTTGCTTGCCGCATAAGTCTCCTGTGGCTGTGCCACTACCGTTACAAGCATTACAAGTGCCAGCAGTACGCAAAAGATCCAGCGGACTGCCTGTGGAAATTGTAACTTTTCTTTCATGTCTTTTCTCCTCAATTCTTTTTCCTGCAATATACCCTTTTATTGTACCTTATACAGCCATTTTTTACCTCGTTCAAATTACACAAATTTTCTTATGGAATCCTTAATTTATAATTCTAAATTGACACATTTATTAGTATGTCTTATAATAAGTATAACATGTTATAAATAATTACAAAGGGGATTCTCATGGATATCAATTATGAACTATACAAAGTCTTTTATTATGTAGCTACTTCGCTGTCCTTCTCGGATGCCAGCAAGAAGCTTTTCATTTCACAATCGGCCGTCAGCCAGTCCATCAAGACACTGGAAAAAAAGCTGGGCCAGTCGCTTTTTATCCGAAGCACGAAAAAAGTACAACTGACACCAGCCGGCTCCCTGCTTTTGAAACATGTGGAACCTGCCATGAATCTGATTTCCAGAGGGGAAAGTCAGCTTTTAGATTCCGGTACGCTCGGACTTGGCCAGTTGCATATCGGAGCCAGTGATACGATCTGCCGCTATTTTCTGCTTCCTTATTTAAAGCAGTTTCACAAGGCATTCCCAAACGTTCCGATCAAAATCACGAACGCGACTTCCATCCAGTGCGTAAATCTTTTAGAGCAGCGTAAAGTCGATCTGATCGTAACGAATTTTCCGAACTCGCATCTGAATCATGCATACATTCAAAAAACGGTATGTAATTTTTCCGATGTGTTTATCGCAAACCCTGCCTACTTCAACTTAAAACAGCAGGAAATCCCGTTCGAGGAATTACAGCAGTATCCAATCATGATGCTCGACCGAAACAGTACAACCAGCGAATTTCTGCACAACCTGTTCCTGCAGCATCAGCTTGAACTGATTCCTCAGGTCGAATTAAGCAGTAATGATCTGCTGATCGATATGGCACGTATCGGCCTTGGCATTGCTTTCATTCCGGACTTCTGTCTCTCACGGGAATCCAATGATCTCTTTGTTCTTCGCACAAAAGAAAAGATGCCGACACGACAGATTGTTGTATCCGCCAACACAACACTGCCCGTATCCGCATCCACCGAAGAATTTCTCAAATTATTACCGGATGCATCACCGTTCTGATGCACCCGGTTTTCTATTTTCCTGTAAATAAGTGTACATTCGCCACACACTTTGGCGCCTACTCCTGTTCCACTTCTTTCCAGAATCTTTTTACTTCTTCTTTTATTTGTTTTAAATTGCACACCTTCCGCTCCTTCCATTCCCTTGGAAAAAGCGGCGCATAATCGGCCTGCAGGAATCGTTCATCCAGCAACAATATGATTCCGCGATCTTCCTGTGTCCGGATCACACGTCCCGCCGCCTGCAGCACCTTATTGATTCCCGGATACCGAAACGCATAATCAAAGCCGGACAATCCCCGCTCATCATAATAATCTTTCAAAATCTGCCGTTCATTGCTGATCTGTGGCAATCCCGTTCCCACAATGATTGCACCGATCAATTTATCATTTTTCAGATCAATTCCCTCCGAAAAAATGCCTCCCATCACGCAAAATGCAACCAGACTTCCTTCTCTCTCCTGTTCGAACATATGCAGAAACTGTTCGCGCTCCTGTTCCTGCATATTGCTTGTCTGCATGCAGATTTCAAGAATTTGATTTTTCTCGTCTCTTCCATATCTTCCATCTTTGCTGTTTTCCCCCTCTTTTCCATCTTCTCTATCCTGCCCCTCTTCTGCGCTATCTGCAGGATTCTCACCCTCTGCGATATCACGAAATACCTCATACACATCCTGCATCATTTTATAAGAAGGAAAAAAGACCATATAGTTTCCCTCTTTGCCTTCCACAGCCGCCTGTATATACTGTGCGATGCGCAGATATTCCGCCGGTCCACGCCTGGTATATTTCGTGCTTACATCCGGTGCAAAAGCGAGCAGCCGCTGGCTCTCCGCAAACGTGCTCTCCGCATAAATCGCATAGTTATCTTCTTTTGTCGAAAGAATCTGTTTGTAATAATTAATCGGAAGAAGGGTCGCAGAGAAAAATATTGTGGCATTTGCTTTGTCAATGCATTTCTGCAGATTCAGAGACGGATCCACGCAAAAAAGTTTGATCATGAAACGCCCATCCTCTTCCATCTGCGTATAAATTACATAATGCTCATCCACAAGCTCGTACATATTCAGGAAATTGTGCACTGCAAAATAGAAATCCAGCACTTCTTTTTTTTCTGGAAATTCGCGCGGTTTTTCAAAAAACTCTTCCAGTTGCGAAGCAAGCCGCATCAGATGAAATGTCAGTACACCCACACTTTCCTGCACTTCATATGTTTCGCACTCCCGTTTAAACTCCAGCATCGCTTTATTACACTTGTCCAATGTCTTTGCAATCATATAATGATGTGGCTTCATGATGCGTTTGACTGCAAGCATATCTTCCTTATATAATTGTGCACTATACATCTCCCGGCTCCGGTCCACCAGATTGTGTGCCTCATCCACCAGGAAAATATAATCGCCCTTGATTCCTTCCTGAAAAAAGCGCTTCAGATACACATTCGGATCAAACACATAATTATAATCGCACAATATATTATCCACCCAGGTTGCCACATCCAGACTCATCTCAAACGGACACACCTGATATTTTTTCGCCTGCGTCAATATCTCCTCGCGCGTAAACAAATCCGAAGTTTGCAGCAGATCATACACCGCATCATTCACACGGTCATAATGTCCCTTCGCATACGGACAATTCACCGGATTGCACTCCAACGCCTCGGTGCCATCCTCCCCACACATGCACAACTTTTCCTTTGCTGTCAGTTGGATGATCTTTGCCTGATATCCATGTTCCCGCAAAATCTGAAATGTTTCTTTTGCAACCGTAGCCGTAATTGTCTTAGCAGTCAAATAAAAAATCCGATCTGCCAATCCCTCACCCACTGCTTTTACTGCCGGAAAAATTGTAGAAATTGTCTTACCTACTCCTGTGGGTGCCTGAATAAAAAGCGTCTTGCGCCGCATAATCGTACGATATACGTCTGCCACCAGCTTTCGCTGTCCTTCCCGATAAGGATAGGGAAATTCAAGCTGGACAATGCTTTCCTGTCTTATTTTACGCCAGGCAATCTGCCAGTCTGCCCATTTTTTATACTCCGTGATCAAATGCTCGAACCAGTCGTAAAGATCCTCCCATTCCCAAATCTCCCGAAAATACCGGATATCTTCCGTGTCCAGATTGCAGTATGTCATCTGCACACCGATACGATCCAGATGATTTTGCAGCGCATATATGTATGCATAACACATTGCCTGCGCCTTGTGCACATATACCGGCTGTTCCATAGATGCAAGATTCCGGTAAACCCCTTTGATTTCGTCAATATACCAAAGCGGCTCCCCGATTTGCATTTCATCCTTTTGTGCATCAACTAATCGCTGCTCCTCTTGTGTCTCAGACAACCGCTGCTCCTCCATTTGTTCTGCCGGCTCGTCTGCAGCAAATTCTCCGAAAGCGATTCCATCAGCCCTGCCTTCTACTACAAGAATATAAGACTCTTCGATTCGTTCTATCTTCAATGGAACCTCTGCCGTGTAGGAACTTCCCATGCTCTTTTGAATTTTTCTGTGAATTTTACCGCCCTCTAACATTGCCTCCTGCACCATGCGGCTGCTTCGATTATCAATGTCTCCGCCCCGCAATATAAACTCCACAAGATTTCGCACTGAAATATGTAATTCCTGCATGTCAGGTTCCATTATATTCTCCATTGAAATGACCCTGTCTCCATTTCCGTTTTATTATAATAATTCTTTGAAATAATTCTATCATTGTATATTATACATAAAAAAATCACATTACACACAATTCTAAGAAAGAAAATCATGATTCATAAAAAAGGAATTCTACTCCGAATACTTTCAGAATAGAATTCCTCTCATCTTTTCTTTATATTTCTTTATATCTTTTTATATGTTTTACTTTTCATTTGTTCTGTTTTCTATTACTCGTTTCCTTATGCTAATGAAAACTTATCGACTACATTCTCGAAATTCTCATTTTTTCCACCATAGCATACCTGAAGATCATTCTGCAATCCCAGGCCAATCATTCCAAGCAATGATTTTGCATCAATAATTGTCCGGTTGTATTTTACGTCGATATCAAAATCGCAATCTCCCGCAGCTCGAACAAAATCCTTTACATCTTTCATGTCTGATAATCGAATTACTTTTACTGTTTCATACATAATTCAACACCTACTTTCTAAATAAACAACTCCTAATGTTTGTTACATTATTGTGGATTATGCCACTTTTGTTTCCATATGTCAAACCTGTACAGTCCTTGTATTTTGGCGGATTTTGCATCATTTCGGCAGTTATTGCCTTATCTTACTTTTCAAATTTACAATATTTCAATGATTTCCACGTTTCTTATCTATTATCCTATGCATTTTAGCTAAAAAGGTTCTTTGTTAAGTGATATTTCTAGTATAATTAGCAAAATTTTATCACTTATTTACTTAAACGTTTTCCCGTTTTTACGCAATTCTTGCAGATAAATCTCCCCTAGCCGGCTAAGATTGGTTCCTTTATGTCGAATATAGCCAATTCGCATTTTTTCCGACTCCTTAAGAGGAATCGCCACATAATCGTCTCCATTAATTTCTTCCGAAATAATCCCTGAACACAATGTATATCCATTGAGTCCCACCATAAGGTTTAGCATGGTTGCACGATCATCTGCTTTGATTACTTTTTTGTACTCATATGTGCTTTTCATCTCTTCAGAAAAATAGAAAGAATTATTTTTCCCCTGCTCGAAAGCCAGACATGGATAATCCTCCAACTGTTTCATAGATATCATACTCAATTTCGCCAATGGATGTTCCTTCCACATATAAACATATGTGTCGCAGGTAAACAATTCCTCAAACACAAGACCGTTTTCCTTAAATATCTTCTGCAATACAGCCTCATTAAATTCACTCAAAAACAAAACGCCGAGTTCACTTTTCATACTACGCACGTTTTCGATAACCTGATTCGTCTGTGTCTCATGAATTGCAAACTCATATTCTTCCATTCCTACAGACTTTACCATCTCTACAAATGCTTTCACTGCAAAGGAATAATGCTGCATGGAAACAGAAAATTTCTTTTTTACATTTCCATCCATGTAACGCTTCTCCAAAAGCCGATACTGTTCAACCACCTGCTTTGCATACCCTAAAAATTCTTCGCCCTCCGGCGTAATCACAATTCCCCGATTGGAACGCACAAAAATGGTTACTCCGGCTTCTTCTTCGAGCTCCTTCACAACCGATGAAAGATTCGGCTGTGAAACAAAAAGTTTCTTGGCTGCCTCATTCATAGATTTACTTTCTGCAATTGTAATCACCTGGTTTAATTGTTGTAATGTCATATGGCTTCCTCTGTATAACAAAAACGCCGAACAGTTTCTGTTCGACGACTATTTGCATTCTTTATAAAAATTATGCATTCAAAACTTCATACAGAAAACATAACCTACATTTGATTAAGCCCTCGACCGATTAGTAACAGTCAGCTCCAT
>URYB01000124.1 GCA_900552085.1 uncultured Lachnobacterium sp. | reverse complement strand
TGATTGCTGCAGGATTCCTTGGAACAGAGGATTATATCGCCAAAGCATTTGGCGTAGAGCTGAACCAGAGAACCAATGTGGCAACAGAGCCTGGTAAATATGCAACCAACGTAAAGAATGTATTTACAGCCGGAGATATGCACAGAGGACAGTCTCTCGTTGTATGGGCTATTCGCGAAGGCCGTGAAGTGGCACATGATGTAGATGCAAGCCTGATGGGATATTCTTATCTGTCTGTACAGTAGTAATTGATACAATAAATGAAACAAATTATAATGAAAAGCTGTTTCTGCCTGAACAATAGGCAGGAGCAGCTTTTTGTGTTATCATGGTATGGACGATGAGAACAGGAGAAAGACAATGGCTTTAATATTTTTTGATATTGACGGAACCCTTTGGGATGGACATATGCAGATTCCGGAGAGTACGATTCCAACGCTGAAAAAGCTTCAGACAAACGGACACAAAATTTTTCTGTGCAGCGGACGTTCCCGTGCCAGCATTCATGCAAAAGAACTGATGGAGGTTGGATTTGACGGAATCCTTGCCGCATGTGGAAATCATATTGAACTGAACAATGAGATAGTGTATGAAAACATTTTGTCACCGGAACTGACCAAGAAGGTGATTGACATTTTGCGGGAATGCCGGATGCCGGTGGTCTTAGAGGGACCGGATTATATGTGGATCGATGAAAAAGGATTTGAAGATGATCCATATGTTGTTTATCTGTTTCAGGAACTTGGCAAAAGTTCACAGACATTGAAAGGGTATACGAGTGATATCCGGATCAACAAGTTTTCGGCGGATATTCTGGATGATACAGATTATGAGAAGATCAAAGAACAGTTGCAGGATGAATTTGAGTTTATCGAGCATGTGGAAGATGTAGTGGAGTTTGTTCCGAAGGGAACTTCCAAAGCAACCGGAATCGCGTGGCTTTGTAAGTATCTCGGCGTGGATCGTGCGGATACATATGCCATCGGAGACAGTGTCAATGACTTGGACATGCTTACTTTTGTGGGACATGGTATTGCGATGGGCAATGCATCGCAACCTGCAAAAGATGTAGCAGAGTATATCACAACGGATATTCATGAGGATGGAATCATGCATGCCATGGAACATTATGGACTGATCTGAAATCAGCAAAAGAAAAGGACGGTGTAGAACATATGAAAAAGAGAATTATAGGATATCGTATGTATGTGGACAGCCTTTTAGCCGATAAAAGGAGAAGAAGCAAAGAGGAGTGGAGCGAAATTCTGGAGGAGCATCTGACACAGATTGGCTTTTTTCAGCATGAACGTCTGATTCATCTGATCGTTACGGTTACCTTTGCTCTGATGACGCTGATTTCCATGATTGCTTCCGTTGCGATATGCATGCCGCTGCTTCTGGTATTGTCGCTTTTGTTTCTGGTACTGCTTGTTCCTTATATCTTTCATTATTATACACTGGAAAACGAAGTGCAGAAAATGTACGCACAATATGACGAAATAAGAAAGAGAATATAAAAAATATATAAAGTTTGGATATCACTGTTGACATTGAAAAACAACAGTGATATTTTATTTACAGAACGAATTAGCACTCGAAAGAGATGAGTGCTAGTAAATGAAAAAAGGAGGCTATTCACAATGAAATTAATGCCATTAACAGACAGAGTTGTATTAAAACAGTTAGAAGCAGAAGAGACTACCAAGTCTGGAATTATCCTGACAGGTACCGCGCAGGAGAAGCCACAGGAAGCTGAGGTTATTGCCGTTGGTCCTGGAGGAATGGTTGACGGTAAAGAAGTTGTTATGCAGGTGAAGGAAGGCCAGAAAGTAATTTATTCCAAATACGCCGGAACAGAGGTAAAACTCGAGGGTGAGGAATACATTATTGTAAGACAGAATGATATTCTTGCAGTTGTAGAATAAAGTGAAATTGTAAACATAATAAAATAAGAAATGAAGAGAGGTTATTGATCATGGCAAAAGAGATTAAATATGGTTCAGAAGCCAGAGCAGCACTTGGTGCTGGTGTTGATAAATTAGCAAATACAGTACGTGTAACAATCGGACCTAAGGGCCGTAACGTAGTTTTGGATAAATCTTTTGGCGCTCCACTCATTACCAATGATGGTGTGACAATCGCAAAAGAGATCGAGCTTGAGGATGCATTCGAGAACATGGGTGCCCAGCTTGTAAAAGAAGTTGCAACAAAGACAAATGATGTTGCCGGTGATGGTACTACAACCGCTACTGTTTTAACACAGGCTATGGTTCAGGAAGGTATGAAGAACCTTGAGGCTGGTGCAAATCCAATCGTTTTAAGACGTGGTATGAAAAAAGCAACAGATGCTGCAGTAGCTGCATTAAAGGAAATGAGCCAGAAGGTAAAAGGCAAGGAGCAGATTGCAAAGGTTGCAGCAATCTCCGCAGGAGATGAAGAAGTTGGTAACCTTGTAGCAGATGCTATGGAGAAAGTTACAAACGATGGTGTTATCACAATCGAAGAGTCCAAGACCATGGAGACAGAACTTGACCTTGTAGAAGGTATGCAGTTCGACAGAGGTTACTTATCTGCATATATGTGCACAGATATGGATAAGATGGAAGCTGTTCTTGATGATCCATACATCCTGATCACAGATAAGAAGATTTCCAATATTCAGGAGATCCTTCCATTGCTTGAGCAGATCGTACAGTCTGGTGCAAGACTTCTGATCATCGCTGAGGATATCGAGGGCGAGGCTCTTACAACACTTATTGTAAACAAATTACGTGGAACATTCAATGTTGTTGCTGTCAAGGCTCCAGGATATGGCGACAGAAGAAAAGCAATGCTTGAGGATATCGCAATCCTTACAGGCGGTCAGGTAATCAGCTCTGATCTGGGATTAGAGTTAAAAGATACAACCATGGATATGTTAGGCCGTGCAAAATCCGTTAAGGTACAGAAAGAGAATACGGTTATCGTTGATGGTGCAGGCGATAAGGATGCAATCCAGGGAAGAATCAACCAGATCCGTGGACAGATCGATGAGACAACATCTGAGTTCGACAAAGAGAAACTTCAGGAAAGACTTGCAAAGATGGCAGGTGGTGTCGCTGTTATCCGTGTTGGTGCAGCAACAGAGACAGAGATGAAGGAAGCAAAACTCCGTATGGAAGATGCTTTAAACGCAACACGTGCAGCAGTAGAAGAAGGAATTATCGCAGGTGGTGGATCTGCATACATCCATGCTTCTAAGAAGGTTGCAGAGCTTGCAAATACATTAGAGGGCGATGAGAAGACCGGTGCAAAGGTAATCCTGAAAGCACTTGAAGCTCCATTGTTCTTTATCGCAGCAAATGCCGGATTAGAGGGCGCTGTTATTATCAATAAGGTAAAAGAGTCACAGCCGGGTATCGGATTTAACGCAGCAACGGAAGAGTATGTTGACATGGTAGAGTCCGGAATCCTTGATCCGGTTAAAGTTACAAGAAGTGCATTACAGAATGCAACATCTGTAGCGTCTACACTCCTGACAACTGAGTCAGCTGTAGCAAATATTAAGGAAGATACTCCAGCAATGCCAGCTGGCGGCGCCGGAATGGGCGGAATGATGTAACATGTCATATGCCAGTCCAGTAAGGGACTGGCGTATGACCTACGCACAGCGCCGCCGAGCGTAAGTGAGGCATTATAATGCGCTGTGCTCCCTGATGCCAGTCCAGTAGGGACTGGCGTATGACCTACGCACAGCGCCGCCGAGCGGGCGTACATGGTATTCAAAACCACATAAAATAGATATGAAAAGCCTTATTTTCAAGGCTTTTCATTTTTTTTTACCTATGGTATACTATGCACTAGTGGTGAGAAAACACCAAAGATAGAACCAGGAAGAGGGAAAGCATGAGTAAAGTAATCGTTGTAACAGACAGCAATAGCGGAATTACACAGAGCCAGTCAAAAGAACTTGGTGTTGTAGTACTTCCGATGCCTTTTTATATTGATAATGAGATGTATTATGAAGATATTGATCTTACACAGGAGCAGTTTTACGAGAAGCTCACACAGGGTGGAGAGATTAAGACATCCATGCCTCTCGTAGGGGATGTCACAGACAAGTGGGATGAACTGCTGAAAGAGTATGATGAGATTGTATATATTCCAATGTCATCTGGACTGAGCAGTTCCTGTGAGACAGCCATGATGCTTGCACAGGATTATGAGGGCAAGGTAGAAGTTGTCAATAACCAGAGAATTTCTGTCACACAAAGACAGTCTGTGTTAGATGCGAAGATGCTCGCAGAACAGGGAAAATCAGCAGCAGAGATCAAAGAAATTTTGGAGAAGAACAAATTTGAGTCTTCGATTTATATTATGGTAGATACCTTGGAGTATCTGAAAAAGGGCGGCAGAATTACACCGGCGGCCGCAGCACTTGGTACGCTTTTGAAATTGAAACCCGTTCTCCAGATTCAGGGAGAAAAGCTGGATGCATTCGCAAAAGCACGTACTGTAAAGCAGGCGAAATCAATTATGATCGAGTCTATGAAGAATGATTTTGAGAAGCGTTTCCAGAGTCCGGACGGAAAGAAAATGCATTTGGAGATGGCATATACGCATGATCTGGAAGCAGCAGAAGCTTTCAAAGAGGAAGTACAGGCTGCATTTCCAAATAATGAGATTGTTTTAAATCCATTATCCTTGTCGGTATCCTGCCATATTGGACCAGGAGCTTTGGCAATTGCATGCTCAAAAGTGATTGCGTAATCCTTATTACTGATATTTATAATAGATATTACGAATAAAGAGTTTACATCTCGGTCAGAATCAATTATAATCATGAAGTAAAGACGGAGAGGTTTTTACACCTGTCCGTTTTTCTGTGCGTAATCGCGCATAAGTATATGTACACAAACAGGAGGAATTGAAAAGATGGTTAAAGCAGTTGTTGGCGCTAACTGGGGCGACGAAGGCAAAGGCAAAATTACGGATATGCTGGCAAAGCAGGCCGACATCATTGTACGTTTTCAGGGAGGTGCGAATGCAGGACACACAATCGTAAATGATTATGGTAAGTTCGCATTACATACACTTCCATCCGGAGTATTTTATAATCATACAACGAGTATTATCGGTAATGGTGTGGCATTGAACATTCCGGTTTTATTTAATGAGATTAAGTCCATCACGGACAGAGATGTGCCGATGCCAAAGATTCTGGTATCCGACCGTGCGCAGATTGTAATGCCATATCATATTTTATTTGACCAGTATGAGGAAGAACGTCTTGGAGGCAAGTCATTCGGTTCTACCAAGTCTGGAATTGCTCCTTTTTATTCAGATAAATATGCAAAGATTGGTTTCCAGGTCAGCGAGCTTTTTGACGAAGATCTTTTGAAGGAAAAGGTTGTTCGTGTCGCTGAACAGAAAAATGTTATTTTAGAGCATTTATATCACAAGCCATTGATCGATACAGACGAACTTTTGAATACACTTCATGAGTATCGCGATATGGTTGCTCCGTATGTATGTGATGTATCCTTATATCTTGACAAGGCATTGAAAGAGGGCAAGACCGTTCTCTTAGAAGGTCAGTTAGGTACCTTAAAGGATCCGGATCACGGTATTTATCCAATGGTTACATCTTCTTCTACACTTGCAGCTTATGGTGCAATCGGAGCAGGAATTCCACCATACGAGATTAAGCAGGTAGTTACTGTATGTAAGGCATACTCATCTGCAGTTGGTGCTGGTGCGTTTGTCAGCGAGATTTTCGGAGATGAAGCAGATGAACTTCGTCGTCGTGGCGGTGACGGGCGAGAGTTTGGTGCTATAACCGGACGTCCAAGAAGAATGGGATGGTTCGACTGTGTGGCAAGTAAGTATGGCTGCCGTCTTCAGGGAACAACAGACGTTGCATTTACAGTACTTGATGTACTTGGATATTTGGATGAGATTCCGGTATGTGTAGGATATGAGATCGATGGAGAAGTTACAACAGATTTCCCTGTTACACATAAGCTTGAGAAGGCAAAACCGGTTCTGAAGACGCTTCCTGGATGGAAATGTGACATTCGTGGAATCAAGAAATACGAAGATCTTCCAGAGAACTGCCGTAAATATGTTGAGTTCGTTGAGAATGAGATCGGATATCCAATCACAATGGTATCCAATGGCCCTGGACGTGATGACATTATTTACCGTGAGTCTCCATTATCAAAATAATTGTGAAAGTAATTATATAACATTTACAGAATGCAGATCCCCATTGAGAGTAATCTCAATGGGGATTTTTTCACAGAATAAACACAAATTATCCATGTTTTACACACGATATCCTCATAGAATATAAATAAGGGTTAACGAATGCAGTTAACAGAAAAGAAAAAGGAGGTTTTCACAGTGATTGAAATAAACAACCTTGTGAAAAAATATGGGGATCATGTGGCTGTGGATGATTTGTCATTGACGGTGGAACCGGGAAAAATATATGGATTTCTCGGACCGAATGGCGCAGGAAAATCAACGACAATGAATATTATCACCGGCTATCTTGGTGCGACGAGTGGAGAAGTAAAAATTAATGGGCATGATATTTTCAAAGAACCAGAAGAAGCAAAAAAATGCATTGGATATCTGCCAGAGATTCCGCCTTTATATGTGGATATGACTGTGCGTGAATATCTGTATTTTGTAGCAGAATTGAAAAAACTTGAAAAAAGTCTTCGCAAACGCTATGTGGAAGAAGCGATGGAAACAACCGGGATTACCGATGTGGCAAACCGTATGATCCGGAATCTTTCAAAAGGATACCGGCAGAGAGTCGGTTTCGCACAGGCGATTCTTGGTTATCCGGAAATTATTATTCTCGATGAGCCAACGGTCGGCCTTGATCCGAAGCAGATCATAGAAATTCGAGAACTGATCCGGAAGCTTGGAGAGAAACATACGGTCATACTGAGTTCACACATACTGACGGAAATCAGTGCAGTCTGCGATCATGTATTTATTATTTCCAAAGGAAAACTGGTTGCCAGTGATGCAACAGAAAATCTCGTGAGTCTGATGTCCGGGGCTCAGGAAATCGAAGTGACTGTACGTACAGATGCGTCAGAAGCGCAAAAAGAGCTTGCATCGATTACTGAGGTTAGCAAGGTGGAAGTAAAAAATGAGGATGCAGGAGAACTGATTGTCTATGCCAAGAAAGGCGCAGATGTGCGAGAGAGTGTGTTCCGTGCATTGGCAGAAAAGCATTTTGCAGTACTGGAAATGCATACGATAGAGAAGTCGCTTGAGGATGTATTCCTTGAGATTACGCAGGAGGGAGAAGAAAAGTAATGTTTGCAGTATTTAAAAGAGAGTTCAAATCTTATTTCCAATGCGTAATTGGATGGTTGTTTGTTGCCGCTTTGCTGGCACTGTATGGTCTGTATTTTTATGTATATAATCTGATGCAGGGATATCCTTATATATACTATACATTAAGTGCAATCACGATTATATTTCTTGTTGCAGTCCCGATTCTTACCATGCGTAGCTTTGCGGAAGATAGAAAGAACAAAACCGACCAGCTGATGCT
>URYB01000123.1 GCA_900552085.1 uncultured Lachnobacterium sp. | reverse complement strand
AAAAGCCAGTGCCTCTGTGTGGGAATGCAACCGAATTCCATCTCCTTTTGTTCTGGGTATCATCCGGCCCCGGATCTATATTCCGTTTCGAATGCCAAAGCAGGAACAGGCTTACATTCTGGCCCATGAGCAATGTCATATACGACGCCTTGATCCGCTGTGGAAGCTGATTGCATTTCTGCTCCTAGCTGTGTATTGGTGGAACCCACTGGTATGGTGTGCCTTTTTCTATCTGGTGCGTGATATGGAGATGAGCTGCGACGAAGCGGTGATTGAACAATTTGGTAATGAAATCAAACAGGGTTACAGCAACTCGCTTCTATCATTTGCAATGGAGCGACATCCATATTCGTTCGCACCGATTGCTTTCGGAGAGGGCGATGCTGGAAGACGTATTAAAAATGTATTGAATTTTAAAAAACCACAGACATGGGCTGCAATCCTTGTGATTGTGCTACTTGTAGTTGTCGGTGTGAGTTGCCTGACGAATGGCAAAGATAAAATTTCTTCCGATGTAACATCAGATTTGAAGAATAGTCAGATACAACAACCAGCGGTCGAGACTACAGAAGCGCTTACAGATTCAGACAACAGTTCTACTGCTCAGGAATCTTTGCAAAGCGTGGATCAATGGGCACAGGCTTTCGCTGCCCGAGATGTCAAAACCATCCAGGATATGACCACGGATGACGCAAAAAAAGATTTAAAAAAGGAAAAGCTTCTGGATGACAACGGTAATTTTGGCTGGTCCAGTCCATGGCCATGGTTCGATGAAGAATCAGGGATACCAGCGTACCAGATTACCCAGTCAGATGATACTTCTGCCACCATTCTGTATTATGCACAGGTATCTGATCCACATGTGACCGTATGGGAAGAAACTCTTCAATACACTGGAAAAGATGACAAGATAGAGATTGCTCATGAAGAGCTACATATGTTCAATTTTATTGCCGGTGGCACGGAATTCGAGGCTGCTTATCCGAAAGTGATTCAGAATACACCAATGGATTATCAGACAAATGGGCTGGGAGAAACGCTGAATGAACATGCCATGTCTGCCAATGGAATGAGTCCGGATAGTGAATACGATCTGACTGATTCAATGGAAGCGGCCCAATATTTGCTGAATCTGTTGCGAAATGATGGCAAAGTTGAAATTACTGCAGACAAAAAAGACAAAACCCAGGTTGAACTTAAGGTTCACTTCACAGAAGATGATATAACACACCATATTACCATGATACATCCTTGGGGCGAGGATGGTATCTGGGTTGTCGGTGAAATTTCATAAGCTGATTATTAAAAACACCAGAACCGGTACTTGCCGGAACTGGTGTTTTTCATTAGACATTTTTATTTAACAATCTCTTTTTATTTTAGCCGTAAGCATCTATTTTATGTGGTCTGGTAGTTATGATACGCCAGCCATTATTGATATCTTCAAAACGTGAGTCCGTCAGTTCAGCGATATCGTAAGCTGTCACATAATAGTTTCCGTTAATCTTGTAACACGGAATACCTGTCACCTCTCCATCCCATACAATGCTGGTTGCAGGCATGGTTGTTTTATATTTTTTCCCATTACCTTTTTTCATAGGCGCAGACTTCCCTTTATATGGGCTCATACTGTCAATTATAATTGCATTATTTGCTTTATCATACTTAACATTAAAGGACTTATTTGTCTTAGACATCATTTTCGCAATGTCATCAAGTTTATAGTAATCATCATTGTTTATGTTATAAGATTCCAGAGATGCTGCGGTATCATATATCCAAAGTTTTTTCGTTTTCGAAGTAACCTTCTTCGAATATTTATTTCCTGAATAGTATGTAAAAGGTATATGTCCCTGGTCTGTTACATAACAGACTTTTCCATTAAACAATTGCATACCTCCATGGTTTCCATGATACACTTATGGACTACACCGCAAACGGACTTGGCGAGGCAGCAAACCAGAATGCCAGTCGCAGCAAGGGATATGATTCAGAGCACGAATATCATCTGTACGATGCGGTTGAAGCCGCTCACTATTTTCTGAACATTCCAAACGATGAGGCGAAAATCCGTATGGATGTCATGCCGACACAGGATAAAAAACGCGTGGTCATCCGCATCACTTTTCTTACCGATGGTGGACAGCGTATGATTGAAATGGTTCAGCCATGGGGTGAAAATGGCATCTGGATTCCACAAAATTATCTGGATGCAGAATCAGATTCTACTGAGATTTCGGAAAATGCAGAAGGAAGTGTATCTTCTACTGAAGAATAGAAAAAGGGGAACAGGTATTATCGTACCTGTTCCCCTTATCCTCTTATCATCTATTGGGATTAACCAAAATATCTGTCTAACAGACCCTTGAGAGCTTTTCCGTGTCTAGCCTCATCTCTAGCCATCTCATGAACGGTATCATGAATAGCATCCAGATTGTTCTTCTTAGCGCATTTTGCTAAATCAACCTTTCCTGCTGTAGCACCAAACTCACAGTCAACTCTCCATGCAAGGTTGTCCTTTGTTGTAGCTTTCATGTTTGGCTCAAGATCCTCTCCTAACATCTCAGCGAATTTTGCTGCATGTTCAGCCTCTTCATAAGCTGCTTTCTCCCAGTAGAGACCGATCTCTGGATATCCCTCACGATGAGCGATACGAGCCATGCAAAGATACATTCCAACTTCAGAGCACTCTCCCTCGAAGTTTGCTTTTAACTGATCGAAGATGTATTTCTTGTCTTCGTCGCTGATTTCTGGATTGTTCTTAACTGTAGAAGCATAAACACCATACTCGTGCTCTGCTGCAAGTGTTAACTCACCCTCTACCTTCTTGAACTTATCAGCGCCTACGTGACATACCGGACACTCTGCCGGTGCTGCTTCTCCCTCATAAATGTAACCACATACTGTACATACCCACTTTGTCATATTAAATGTCCTCCTTAAAAATAATTTAGTAGTTTAACTTGTTTGTTTCTTTGCGCAATCCGGACAGAGCCCATAGAATTGAACCGTATGCTTTTCAATAATTCCCGGGAACTTCTCGGCTGCAAGTTTGTTTAAATTGTCCTGTTGCGGTAAATCGAGATCCATTACACAACCACAACCCCTGCAAGAGAAGTGGTAGTGGGGAGCAGGATTTCCATCGAACCTGTCCGGTCCCTCGTTTACCGTAATTTTTTGAATCTCTCCCAAATCAGATAACAGGGAAAGATTCCGATAAACAGTTCCAAGACTGATGTTGGGGAAATCGTCCTTAATGCTTAGATAAACAGTCTCCGCAGTAGGATGATCATACCGGTTCACCAGACACTGCAGGATTGCTTCTCGTTGGCGACTTTTCTTAATCATGTGACTCCTTTCAAATCAATAACAAGAACTGTTACTGGTATTAATATAACAGCAGGATTCCATTTTGTCAATCTTTTTTAAATATTTTTTTCATCTTTCTCATAAACTATTATGAGAATAATTGGAGACAACCAAAAGTGAAACGTTTTGTTACTTATATTTATGAATACGACCGGGGCGCCCGTGGCAAAAATGTCGGCTTCGTCCGCACAGATATACGAAATGACGGTTGCCGCATGGATTTACATATCCGGGGGCTGGACTGTCCCAAGGCGAAAGCCACCATCTATTTCGTGATTGCCAACGCGCCGGTGATTGGCATTCCCGTTGCGGAGATGATCATTTCCCAGGGTGCCGGTCAGGCAAAGCTGATGTGTCCGCAGGGAAATATCGGTTCAAGTGGTTATCACACGGACCAGATTGATGCGATCGTCATACGCTACCATTCCGGTCAAATACTTGTGAGCAGCTTTGTGCCGGAGCCCGATGAAGAAGTTCTGCACGGGAATTTCCGGATGTGGGATGAACTCGAACCTGACACGCCTGCTGCATCGAAGAATACGCCGCCACCCGCGCCGGATGAAGCTCCCTCACCCATGCCGCATGAAAACACTCCCACCCCACCCACGCAACCGAATCCGGTTACGGATGTCCAAAGGAACCCCTCTGTACCTACACCGGAATCTGTCGAAAATACCTCCCCGGTAGAAATTCTGCCCGATACACCGCCAAATCATACCACCGCGGTCAAAACCAAAGTTCCCGCGCCGGATATAACATCGGACACAGAATATCTACATCGGGAAGATCCTGTGCAGAAAGAGACTATGCCGGAGGAAACCATGTCAGAAAAAACTATGCCGGAAAAAATCGTGCCGGATGAATCTGCATCTGAAGATACGATGTCAAAAGAAACAATATCGGAAGACACTGCTCCGGAGGAAACCATTACCAGAAAACGGATTGAGATTACCGGAATCCGTGATCTTCCACGCGCCAACTGGTATCTTTGCAACAACAGTTTTCTGGTACATGGCTTTTTTAACTATCATTATTTACTTTTAAAGACAGTGGAAACAGGGGATAAAAAACGCCTTTTTCTGGGCGTCCCCGGCATTTATGAACAGCCGGAACGCATGATGGCGCTCATCTTTGGATTTTCCGAATTTGAACCGGAGCAATCAGAAGACCCCGGCTGCAAAACCAGTTCTTCCGGTGACCGCACCGGTACATTCGGATATTGGATGTGTGAATTATTACCTTAAATCAGAAGGGAGCAGACTGTATTGCAGATGGTCGACCCATATGCCGTGCTGACAACTATGCTCCCTGCACAGTCCCTCACGGACAAAACCGACTCTTTCCAGCAGATGAATACTTGGTGCATTGCCCGGTTCCACATATGCAGCAATACGATGCATGTTCAGTTCCGTAAATACCGTGTTGGCTAATACCGTTAATGCCTCGGTTGCATACCCGCGGTGATGTATCCGGTTTGAGAACTTATAGCCAACCTCGCAGCAATAACAAGGTGCATGCAGAATATTAAAGAAACAAATTGTGCCGATAATGGTGTTCGGATCGGTCTTCTCATACACATAAAACCGGAACAGTGTTCCCTCGATTGCTTTGTTGAACTCGATATACAGAGCCTTTTTCTGATAATCTGTTGTGTAGAATCCAGGCATACGGTCCGGCTCATAGCGTTCAAACAAAGCTTTGTCCCTGAGATAAAAATCCAGTACACTGCTGCCGTACTCCGGCTTGATAATCTTTAGTAAAAGTCGTTGCGTTTCATATTCAAATAACATTCTTTCTTCCTTTGACTCTTTTCTCGTGATATACTACTATCATACTGATGTTGGGGGAAAATGTCCATGACAGCTGATGAAAAGTTTATGAAAGCAGCAATCACACAGGCGCGCAAAGCCTACGCCATCGACGAAGTTCCGATTGGCTGCGTGATCGTGCAAAATGATAAAATTATTGCAAGAGGTTATAACCGGCGGAATATCGACAAAAACACGCTGGCACATGCAGAGCTTTCTGCAATCCGCAAAGCCAGCAAAAAGACCGGTGACTGGCGGCTGGAAGACTGCACAATGTATGTCACCTTAGAACCGTGCCAGATGTGTGCCGGCGCGATCGTACAATCCCGCATGAAACGGGTGGTGATCGGTTCCATGAATGCAAAGGCAGGGTGTGCCGGTTCTGTTTTGAATCTTCTGCAAATGCAACAGTTCAATCACCAGGTGGAAATCACCCTGGGGATTCGTGAAGAAGAATGCTCACAGATGCTTTCCCAGTTCTTCCGGGAGCTGCGCGAGCGAAAAAAAAGAAAGGCCGATCCGGTTTAATGGATCTGCCTTTCTTTTTTGAATGCTTTTCTTTATGAACGGGCAGCCAGCGTTGCCAGCTTCTGCATAATCGCACTTACATCCTGCATTACATTCGAATTCTCTTCCTCTGCCTGCATCGTCTCGCCTGCGTGCGCCGATACCTGCTGGGAAATCGCTGAGATTGTCTGAATGGAATCTATAATTTCCTTATTTGCATTCTGCAACTCTGAAATGCTTCTTGAAAGAGTATCCGCATTTTCCTGAATTGCCCGTGTATTGTCCTCGATGCTCTCAAAGCTTTCTTCCGCATTGGATGCACCGGTCTTCTCTTCGTTAATTCCCTCTATCATCTTGGAAACAACGCCAACTACTTCCATGATTGCATTGGACACGTTGCCGATCAACTCTGTAATATGTACAGTTGCTTCTTTGGTTCTCGTTGCCATACCGGAAATTTCTGTTGCAACAACGGAAAATCCTCTTCCCGCCTCTCCGGCACGGGCAGCTTCAATGCAAGAAGACTTGTCTGGTTCGTGATGCCTCCGATCAGTTCTACAATGGAATTCATTTCATCCATATACTGGTTCAGATTTTCCAGTTTTTCTGTAACCTCGGTTCCATTATCAACAGAAACTTCAACTTCCGATGCCAGGCGCTCGATATCCTGTTTTCCTTCCGCTAACGCTTTCAAAGTAAGCGCCATACTGTTTCCGATTCCTTCCACAGCGGCTGCAACTTCATCCACCTTATCCTGAATTGCCTGTGTCTGCTCCAACTGATTCTGCACATGTTCTGCGGTATCCGTCGCACCTGCAGATACTTCCTGCATAGCCTCTGTTGTTGTCTGGGATGCTGCCGTCAGTTTTTCAAAACGTACATTGATATCCGCAATATTATCAGAAAGCTGTCTGCCAAACTCTACATTGCTTTCCAGAAGATTTTCCGCCTCGGCTTTTGCATGTGCCACTTCTGTAAATCTCTGTTTTGTATTTTGACGAATCACTCTTGTTGTCAAAACAGAGTTTGCTCCAACCATGATCATGACAACAATGATACTCTCTAATATGGTACCTATATTGATCAAAAGGAGATAGCGTATATCGCTGTAAATGGTGACAACAAAAACCATCGGAATTACAAACACATAAATCAGATTGGTTGGCGAGGTAAAAAGACATATTGTGTAAAACACAGCAAATCCATAGGAAACCAGATGCTTGATCATCGCATGTTCCGTATTACCTTTCCAACAGATTACCTCTCCAATCAAAGGTATGACACCAACGACCGTAGCGATTGTCATATACACCGGAGACAGTTCTCCTCTTACGATTTCCCATACCATAAAAAGCACCATAACCGTTACCGTACTGATATGTGACAGCATCGCAACGCAATTCGACCTCGTCAATTCCGAAGTTTCTTTTGTTTCCATCTTCATAATTCCCCCTCTCGAAAATTTTTACCCACTTATAGGACTATTTTCCTATCTTTTAAAGTATCACAAATATCCACGTACTTCAAGAAATTCCTTCTATTTTTCCACAACCACCTGACCGATTTCATACCCTTTTTCTTCATAAGTCTGTTCATTCGCCAGCAAAATCGGCAAATTCGATGCGGAATCCGTCAAAGTAAAATATGCTGTATTCCTGCCGCCTTCGATTTTGTCCAACGGAATGGTTGCCGTCAGTGTCTGTTTCTTCGAAGCATCATTTCCACCGGACAGTTTCGACAGCGTTTGCTTCAGCTTCACATCATATTTCTGTCCATCTTCCCCATAAAACGTGAGCTTTGCCTCACACGGCTTATAGAGCGGTGCAAATCCTACTACATCGAATATTAAGTTGTTGATAGTTTAAGCATTCATTACTTCATCCGGTTTT
>URYB01000122.1 GCA_900552085.1 uncultured Lachnobacterium sp. | reverse complement strand
TCTGTTCTTTTATGCGTTTGATTTCAGCTTCATACTCCGGCAAATCCGCTTTGGTAGTACAGAAGCTTGGACATTCTATGCACATATTCATCTGCTGTTTGCAGGCTATCTTAGATGGCTTAAAACAGATACCAAACGGAACTCTTACAGCATCAAGATTTTTTCTTATGCATTCAAAATGTATATCCTCTGTATTCTGATGATCAGGCTCAGGTGGTGCTACATTTGGTTTGAAAAGATTAAGTTTCTCTGTTTCATTCCACTTTTTATAAAGCATATCTTCCGAAACCTTACTGTAGTGCAGGGTCATCTGGAGACTGCAGTGTCCTAAAATTTGCTGTATTATTCCTATAGGCATTCCCTGTTCTGTGTATTCCATAGCTCTGGTATGACGCAAAGAATGGGCTCTGAAGTGATATATTTCGCCATTGCCGTCTAAGATATTTTTCCTGTTGATCAAATCCTGTACCGCCGATGTAAAAGCAGGTTTACTGTAAGGAAGTCCTTTATTTTTTCCTTCATATGTGTTAAAAAGATATTTATCAGGGTTATTCTCGTCTGTACTTTTACCTTTGGCTTCATCAACAAGTGTCTTAAGAAGAGATGCAACCTCTTCTCTGACAGGTATCTTAAGGATGGGAATCCCTGTTTTTGTGATTTCACCATAGAGATAAGGCACATATATTTCTTCCTTGGAGTTCCATACATAATCAAGGCAGCTATCATATCTTAAATTCAGTATGTCCGTTCCGCGCCAGCCTGTTTCACGAAGCAATACATAGACTGGTTTCATTTCAGCCGGTTCTATGTCATCTATTGCGGCATCAATGGCATTTCTTACAGGCTCAGGTATATATTTAATCTTTTCATAGGTGTCTGATGCACGCTCACGCTTTGGAATGTCGTCATCAAATATAAGACGTGTCATATCCTTCTTAGGCGCCTGCGGGTATTCTGCTAACTGTATGAATTCAAGCCAGTTCCTGATAAATGAAACAGCCTTGCTTCTGTAAGTTGCATTATCATCAACATGTTCTTCAGCAATCCAGGATATATAATCCTCTACATCTTTTCTCGTTAAATTTTCCTGAAAGCCATCTGAATGACCGTGTTCGTAAAAAAATCTATAGTAAGCCCTGATATAGATGAGCATTTCATGACAGAATGACCAGCTGCGTTTATATATAAGTCGCTTAAAGTACCTTTTTACGCATTCCCTGTAGTATTCCGGTATTTCCTCGAATGAAAGCCGTGTTTTAGACCTCTTTGCTGTAGCTGACTGTTTTATGCCCGGTATATTCTTTGCGCGCCAAACATCCTTTTCAAGTTCAGGCCGTACATCATAAAAGTCGGTTATAAATTCAATAACCTCTTTTTGCAGGAGATTATACAGACGTATTTCTTCTTTGCTGCAGTTCCATTCAGTGTCCTGTACAACCGCTTTTTCAAAGCTGAACCCCTTATACTCATTTCCTATTTTCACAATTATCTTGCGATAATGCCCACATATATTTGAAACAGATATTTTTTGGTTTTTCAGCGAATGCAGGATGTAAAATTTCATCTCATTTTTTATGTCTTCATTTTGATATCCGCTAAAGTCTGCAAGGATTCCATTCTGTCCTTTCGTTTCTATTCCTGCATCCTCAAAAGCACTGCTTTCAAGATTCCATTTATCATTATTAAGCCAGTAAGCACCATCCTCTGAGAGAAACGAAATCATTTCATCACGATGAGGATCTGACTGTATTCCAAGAGCTAAAGCACCCATTATTTATCACCATCCTTTCCAGGCATGGCAAGCTTTTCAGATACATTTCTGAATGCTTCTGCTACCTCATCATCAGATGGATGAACATAAGTATTAAGTGTCGTATATATATTTTTATGACCGGCTCTTGCTCTTAAAAGTTCAGGACTCCACCCAGCCGAATTGAGCATACTAAGGGATGTATGACGAAACATGAGAGGTGTAATGTAAATCCCCGTTTTCTTACGAAGAGAACGGAAAAGATTATCTACGTCCGTGTAATCCATTGCTTTTCCGGCATTTTTTCCGCTGAGCTTTATAAATATGTGATTGGTTTCAATGCCTTCAGAGTGATAATAGCCTACAAACTCTGTGAATACTTCAAGCAGGTCATTGCTGCAATCAATTCTTCTCGGACTGTTCACTGTCTTAATCTCTGCAAGATTTTCAGCTTCACCACGATCCTTAATCCTGATCACACATTCTGAAATATCTATATCTTCAAGCCATAACGAGAGAGCTTCCCCTATACGCATGCCTGTCTCAAACAGGAGATATAAAAGAAAATAGTCCCTTACATTACAGGTGGCTTTCAGAAGCTGATTTACCTCTTCCTTAGTAACTGTACGAAGAACGCTTTTAGGTACAGGAAGATGCAAAAGATATCTCTTCTGCCTTTTATTTTCCGCTATGCCGTAAAGAAAAGACCTGTATCCTTTTCCCGGTGTTCTTACAAATCTGACAAGCTTTTCTGACAATGTATTTTCTAAATCTTCATGCAATAGAAGATAGTTATAAAAACCAATAACTGTATCTATGTTTGCATTGATACACTGCTCCCTAAATCTCGGCTCCATATTCAATGGAATTACCTTCTCCGAAATATCAGGATATTTAAGCCATGCAATATATGCCGCCAGATCATCTACAGTAACAGCCCTGTATCTAATCTTTTTTTGCTGAAGGAAAGTATAGAAATGCTTCAGATGAATACATTTCTGCTTTAGGGTATTGCGAGCCATTCCTCTGTTATCCTCAAACTTGAGAAACTGCCTTACCTCATCAACCGGAACTCCTCCAGCATCTACAAGAAGATATCTTATCTTCCCATCTGTTGTTTCAAATGTAACTACTTTCATGATAATACATGCTCCTTTCTGCATTTAAATGCATGTATTATCATACCTCATTTATCTCTCGTTTGAGGACTTTAAGGACTATGAGGACACTACACGAGTTTTGTGTGTCCTCAAAAGGAAAAACACCTTCGTTTGAGGACTATGAGGACTATAGTTTAGGTACACGAGTTTTCATTCTGTTATCTTGCTCTGCCCCGGCTACTGTCAGAACTATGCTTTTTCTCACACTCGTGCTTCTCATACCATTCCTTCAAAAGCCGCTCGATTAAATCCGTCTTTTGCTTTGGTGTATAGTTCTCCGGAAAATACTTTGCTACAGAATCAGCCCGAAGCTTAATCTGCTCTCTCTGGTTTGGCTTTTCCTGCTCCAGTATGGAAAACATCGCATCCATATCAAGACTTCCCGACTGGCTCATTCGCTTCATACGATTCGCCTGCGACAGGGAAGGCGTACATTGTTCGATATCCATAACCTCATAAAGCTCATACTGCTGCTCCTCTGTCAGATAGGAAAGCTCTACCGCTATGGTGAAAGCAATTTTTCCATCATCTACCAAATCGAGCACTTTAGGTATCAGATTGGTAAGGCGGATATAACGCGATATCTGCCTTTGGCTTTCCCCAGTCTGCATTGCCAGTGCCTGATTGCTTCTAATAATTGCATCCTCAACACTTTTATCCTGTAGCAACACCCATTTTCCATCAGCATCATGTCCACTGGTCAATGAATGTGTTTGTAAGGTGGGGTTCTCTAACTTCGGTACGACTTGGTCCGAAGTTCCTGTCACAACTTGTGACGAAGATGACTTTTCGCCAACTTGGCAAAAAGTTAAATCCGTTCTTGCCCCCTGCCTCTTCATTGCCTCCAGCTTCATCTTATAAGCGAATGCTTTCTCGCTTGGTTTCAGATGCTCACGCTGTAAATTGCTATCAACCATAGCAATCACCGCCTGATTATCATCCAAATCACGAACTACCACAGGCATGCAGTTAAGTCCCGCCCATTTGCAGGCAGCCTTTCTTCTATGACCCGCAATCAGTTCATAACCGCCACCAACCTTCGGTCTTGCCAGAGCCGGGACAATCACACCTTCTTTCTCAATGCTCTGCATTAATTCAAAAAGTGCCATATCGTTTTCCACCTTAAAGGGATGCCCATTAAAATCGTGCAATTCCGATAAAGGAATCATTCTGATATCTGTTTCCACCACAGCACCATCGTTTTGTTGTGGAAAAGAATACAATTCTTCTTGTTTCTTCATAAAATCAATTACCTCCGTTAAAACTCTCGCTCTCGCACATTTATCCGAGAACGCAAGAGAGCCGCTTATTTCCAAAATCACTTGAAAATAAGCGGCTCAGACCACTTTGTTACTTTATTGAACTGTTAGTTATTTTTGATGAAATATGAACGACAGATTTTTGTGTTTCCGAACTACACCTTCACAACCACTTGAACATTTACTCCGTTGGAAATTGCCTTTTTCTTCTCTTTTCGGTCACTTTGAGAGAACAGGATATGTCGCTCAAAGTGCCTAAATTCAAGGAGTTTCAGGTATTTTTCCTTTGGAGCAGTGTCACGCACTCTACATGCATCGTATGCGCAAACTGGTCAAACGCCTGCACCTTCTTCAGCTCATATCCCCCATCCACAAGAATCCGCAGATCTCTTGCAAGTGTCGCAGAATCACAGCTTACATACACGATCCGCTCCGGTTTCATCGCAAGCATCGTGGACAGACACTGTCCGTCACATCCCTTGCGCGGAGGATCCACAACAATGACATCCGGATGACGCATTTCCTCATCTCCTGCGGATTTCTCATAAAACTCCGGCAGAACCTCTTCTGCTTTTCCAACAAAAAATTCCGCATTGGTGATTCCATTCAGCCTGGCATTATTTTTTGCATCCTCGATTGCCTGCGGTACAATCTCCACGCCATAGACCTGTCTGGCCTTCTGCGAAAGGAAAAGAGAAATCGTTCCGATTCCACAATAGAGATCCCACACAGACTCTTTCCCAGTAAGCTGCGCAAATTCCAACGCTGTACTGTATAACTTCTCGGTCTGCACCGGATTTACCTGATAAAAAGACTGCGGCGAAATATGATATGCAATCGCTGTATCCGTCAGAGAAAAATCCTGTGTATTGCGCAAGTGAATGTAATCCGTGATATAAGGCATTCCCCAGATGCACTGTGTCTCTTTTCCAAGAATGACATTCGTTCTCTCCAGATTGCTGTTTATGGATATGGAAGTCATACCTTCGATCTGACGCAAAGCTTCCACAAGAGCTTCCTTCTGCGGCAGCTTGTTCGCGTTGATGATCAGGCAGACCATAATTTCCTTTGTCGTAAATCCATAACGGATTAAAATATGCCGTACAACACCCTTTCCGGTGGTCTCATCATAGGCTGGAATCTGATAATCCGACATCCATTGCGTGACAGCTGCAAGAATTGGCTCATTTTCTTTTACACCAAGCAGACAGTCTTTGACCGGAATGATCTGATGGCTTCTTGCAGCATAAAACCCCGTAACAAGGTTTCCTGCCTTATCATAGCCTACCGGAAATTGTGCCTTGTTGCGGTATCGGTACGGATATTCCATCCCGACAGCCGGAAGCATAACTGCATCCACTTCCTCTTCTGCAAATCCACCGATACGCATCAGATTATTTTTGACTTTCTGTTTCTTAAAAGCAAGCTGCTCCTCGTAGGACAATGCCTGAATCTGACATCCTCCACACTGCCGGTGAAGCGGACATTCCGGCACGACGCGATAAGGTGAAGGAATTATAATTTCCTCCACCCTTGCATAGCCATAATTTTTCTTCAGTTTTGTTGCCCGCGCTTTGATCGTATCTCCAATCAAAGCATCTTTTACGAAAAAGGTCATACCCTCATACTTTCCTATGCCTTCTCCGCCGACGCCCATATCTATGATTTCCAATGAAAATAAATCGTTTTTCTTCACAATTTCAACCCATTTTCTATATTATTGTATTAGATGCTTGTTCTGCGGATATTGGTATCCAACAGACGATTGAATCCCTGCCACTCCAGATTGTTGTCCGGTACATTGTGTAACAGTTCCTTTACCGTCTCCATTTTTGCATCAATATTGTCTGCAAAGCTCAAAGCCAATGCCTCAACCAAAGCCGGTTTCTTCGGTGAACCATACTCAAGTTCTCCATGATGTGCCAGAATACAATGTTTCAGCTCATTTGCCAGTGTAGCCGGGAAACCGTCAATCGTACGGATGGCCTCGCCGACCCACTCTGCACCGATCATGATGTGGCCAAGCAACTGACCTGCATCCGTGTAATCATTTGCAGGAAATGAAGATAGTTCTTTTAATTTACCAATATCATGGAAGATCGATGCCGTCAAAAGCAGATCTCTGTTCAAAAACGGATAGTTCTGTGCAAAATAGTTGCAGTTGCGTGTGACACTGACGGTATGCTCTAACAGACCTCCGACAAATCCATGATGCACGCTTTTGGCAGCGGAATGGAATTTGAAACGTTCCACAAATGTCTGGTTATCAAAAAACTTATGTAATAACTGATTCAGATACGGATTTTTTACAGAGTCAATGTATCCCATAAGTTCCGTAAACATCTCATCCACATCTTTCTCTGTGCAAGGCAGATAATCCTTTGGCTCATATTCGCCTTCCTGCACCTTGCGGGCACGTTTGATGGAAAGCTGCAGATTTCCCTGAAAACTTGTCACATCACCAGTGACAGCAACATAATCCAAAGCTTCAAATTCATCAATTCCAACCGATCCCGGATCCCAGATTTTTGCATCCAGTGTTCCTGTTTTATCCTGTAAAATCACATTGTCATAAGGCTTTCCTGCTTTTGTCATCGCAGCCTGTTTGACCTTGCAAAGATAAATTTCGTTAATTCTTTCTCCTTCGCGGAGAGATTCAATATATTTCATTATAAACTCCTTTATTTTAAAATTCCTGCTTTAATCTCATAGGTAATAATCTTATACCCGTTACTGCCTTCCCGCTTGATCACGATCTGGTAGTTTTCTCCCGGCTCTAAGCCAAGAACAATCTCGCTGTAAGATGCAACGGTCGTAACATCCTTGCCCGCAAGTTTTACGATAACATCCCCACTCTGTAATCCGGCATTCATCGCAGGGGAATCCATATCCACTTCCTTGATATAAATGCCCTTCGGTATCTTGTATGTGCTGGCAATCTTGTCAGTAACTGTCGATGCCTGCACTCCGAGGTACGGAATATCTTTATCCGCAAACAAAAGCTCCATTACCGGCTTCAGTTCCGAGATATCGACTGCGGTAAGCGTACTTGCGGATGATGCGCTGTAGTCCTGCATAACAAGGCCCACCAATTGTCCATCCGTATTAATGAGGATACCACTACCGTTTTTATTTGCGACAATGTCCGTCGTATACACGCTGTAATTGCTGTCGGCTGTCGAAATCTCATTGTTCGTTGCCGTAATATTTCCGGTAAGAATCGAATAATTGGTTCCGAGCGGACTTCCGAGTGCAATGACAACGGACCCTTTGTGTACGGTATTGGCACTGCCCATCTCCATAACAGAAATCGCAGCCAGTGTCGCTGTCTCCAGATCTGATTTGGAAACCGACAGCACAACCAGTCCTGTGTTTCCATCGTATTTCATAACCTCTGCCGGTGCAACTGCATCGTCAATAAA
>URYB01000121.1 GCA_900552085.1 uncultured Lachnobacterium sp. | reverse complement strand
TCTTATAAATGTCTGCCACCTTAAACTGGCTTCCATCCAGCTTGTTTCCGGCTCCCATGCTGCTGATGATCGGCACATCCAGCTCTTTGGCTTTCATGACCAGCGCAATCTTTGCCGTCACTGTGTCTACCGCATCTACAATATAATCATATTTCTCAAATGGGAAATCATCCGCATTCTCCGGAAGGAAAAAACACTGATGAATGCGAACATCTGCATCCGGATTGATATCTAAAATCCGCTCCTTCATCACATCCGTCTTGTATTTGCCAACGGTTTTTCTCGTAGCAATAATCTGACGGTTCAGATTGGTCAGGCAGACCTTGTCATCATCAATCAAATCAAATGCTCCGACACCGCTTCGTACCAGCGCCTCGCATACAAAACCGCCCACACCTCCGATGCCAAATACAGCGACACGAGAATTCTTCAGCTTCTCCATGGCTTCCTTGCCAAGCAATAATTCTGTTCTTGAAAACTGTGTTAACATTTTTTATTTCCTTTTATCTATTTTTATCAATTTTGCGGAAAGAATTAAAATCATGCACCACTTCTTTAATACACCATGTATACGTGTCAAATGCTCCGGCTTTGTACAGGTTGATCAGAATCATGCCGAGTGGAATCGCAATAATCATTCCAAGCACTCCCGCACATTGATAGCCGATGTACATAAAGAAAAGTGTTGCAAACGGATCCATTCCAACAGAATCTCCTATCAGTTTCGGCTGTACGAGCTGGTGTACAACAAGTGAAATCACATACAGAATCAGCATGCCAATGGCAATCATATAATTTCCGGAAAAGAACTTGACCACTGCCCACGGGCACAATACCGTACCTGTTCCAAATACCGGAAGCATATCTAAAAATGCGATTCCAAATGCAATCAGCCACGCATAACGCACGCGCAAAATCAAAAGACCAATGAAAATGATCACATAGATCACACCCATGATCTTAAACTGTGCCTTAAAATATCCACCAACTACCTGTACGAGCTGGCGATATACATGCGTTGTTTTTTCACGAAATTCGTCTGACACATGGCTGCTTGCCAGATGCAGAAGTTTCTCGTTATCCGCAATAAAAAAGTATGTAGCAAGCAATCCTACAACGACACCAACTAAGATATCCGGTATGCTTTTTGCCACATCGCCGATGGCAGAAACACTACTTCCACCGGAACCTGATAGAAATTCTTGTACAATATTATGCAGTGAATTTCCAAGGCTGTCAACATCAAAGCCCTTGATAAACGGAATTTTATCAAGAATGCTCTGCAACTGCGTGCCGGCCTCCGTAAGTTCTGTTCCCGCGTTGGAATACATGGTCGGAAGATAATCCATAAATCCACGCAAACCCGTTGCCAGAAGCGAAATGCTTCCATAACAGATCAGTACGATCACCGCAATAACACCTACGATCATAATGACAGTTCCATATTTACGTTTGATTTTTATTTTCTTTTCCAAAAATTTCACGACCGGATTTGCAATCAATGCCAGTAAAAAGCCAACCACAAACGGCATAAAGTAGCTGATCAGACGTGGCACGATACAGATCACGAACACAAGAATCAAAATAGCCGCTATCATGTTGCAAAGTATTTTCAGGTATTTGGTGCTTTGTTTCATTCTCTTTGTCCTTCCATCTATTTTTGAAAAAGTATATCACTTGTTGTGTGATATTACTATTAAGGTTACCTTAAAGTTTCCATAAAATTCTACATAGGATTTTATAAACTTTTACTCTAAAACATACACTTCTTTTCCACTGACAATACCTTCTTTCTCCTCCCAATTCCAAATTAGAATTTCACTACAATTTATTTTTATCCCATTCTCATAATATAAAATTAAAAACCGGCAACATACAGAACTTTATACATCGCCTGTTCACTATTGATTTATGTCAGTTGTTCTTATACAAACATCTGCTGTAACAGACCTTTTTTTAGTTCTTCCCACGTAGATAATGTTGCTTTTTGCTTCTCAATAACTTCTTCCACTGATGAAAGACAGTCAGCAATTTTCTGCTGCTCTGCAAGGCAAGGAACTGAAATTTTTGTTCCAAAATATTCATTTGTTGTCATTCCGGTTAATGCATTTCGTGTACACACCCTCATCAAATGATTTCTTACTCGTTCCGCATAATTAACCTGTAATGTTAAAAAATATGGATTTATAATGGTACTATCAACTTTATATCTTCTTGTATGCCATGCAAATGCAGTACCTTTACCAGCCGCACCAACACATACTGTTCTTGCAATTCCTTCTGGAACTAAGGATGATTCACCGTATACTAAATCTCCCTCGTCTAAAATATATTCATCACTATCAACTGGAGCCAAACGATACTGTTTTCCATTTATCACATCCGATTCATAAATATCACCAACACCAATGATATTAGTACCCGTTCCATAATTATCTTTCGCAATATAAATACCTGCATTATGTGATAAAGTAATATCTCCAATCTTCTTTTCTTCCCACTCAGGAAAATCACTTCCATCGTCCGCTTTGAATCTTACTTCCTGACTGAACAGCTTCTGCATCACACCTTTTTTACGTTCTTCCCATGCAGATACATTTTCCTTTTGCTTCTCAATCACTGTATCAACCGTTGACAAGAAATCTGCACTTTTCTGCTGTTCTGCAAGGCAAGGAACCTTTACATTTGTATTTTTTATTGTGTTTAACCCTAAATTTTTTATTGTTGACCCAGTTAAACCTTTCTGGAATTGACACTGTACATTAGCTGTTTGTATTAACTGATAACAATATTCCTTGATACATTTATAATTAACTTTAAAATAAGCTACACTCTTTCCAAGTATCACCTTTTCATTATTGTAATACGCAACTTTTCCGATAGTTCCATTAATTGACATTAAAATTGTACTATCATTTAATTCCTTATTATTTTTTTCAAAAACACCATCATTCACCTTAGGTGTATCTGATGACACAATTATTTTACCATTTTCCAAATTATTTCCATTGATAAAATAATAATTGCCTGTTTGGGAATAAATCGGTGTACCATGTAAACCATCACCAATTTTTTCACACAAATCATCCAGTTTTGCTACTGTCAACTCTGGATAATCGCTTCCATCATCAGCTTTGAATCTTAACTTAGGTACAGCCATCCAATCACCTCTTTCCAAGGTTCAATCCACAAATCTGTTCTGCAAGTTTCTCAGATAAATCCGATTCATCATGCCAACTGATTGTCTGAACCTGTTTAATATCAAAATGTATATTTGCAAAATCACTATCCTTACAGGTGAAAATAACTGTCTTTCCTAATGCTTTTGCATAGCCAGCTTCATAATACACACCAAGATTCTGTGTTGTTAAATCAGCCACAAGAAACTTGCAATTATGGATATGTTCAAGCATGACATTGTAAATGTTCTCACTATGGACAGCTTTATCCAAGAAATATGGTTCATTTCCTGTACATGTTAATGCTGTACGGATTCCTTCTCTAATCACTGCCACGCAATCACATTTCTGTTCATTCATAGGCATTGATACAAACACCTGTCCTGCTGCATCATCTGTAAAATCTACAACAGGTACTTCCACGTGTTTCTTACAAATATTTGCAATAACTTTCAACTGGTCATCCGTGGCATTAGTAATCATGAAATCATGCAATTTTTCAAGATTATCTGCATGGACACTGGAAGATGCACCGATAAATTTCCCTGACGGAATATTAAACCATGCAAGCACATCTTCAATTACACCATGTTTCCCCCATGTATAGTATTTATCATCTGATTCTACATATTTAGCAAATTCATTGAAAATCATTTCAGCGTTCATATTCATTCACCTGCCTTTACAGTCCAAGCTGTCTCATAAAACTCTCAGCCTTATCAATCGCAGCTTTTGTTTCAAAATCCAGTGTCTTAATCTGAGCTTTTACAGCATCCAAATCCACAGGTTCTTCTTCCTCGAATGTATCAACATATCTCGGAATGTTCAGATTGTAGCCATTCTCGATAATTTCACTCATATCTGCTACATGAGCAAACTTATCTACATTTTCACGCTTTGCATACGCATCTACAATCTTATCAATATGTTCCTGTTCCAAGACATTCTGATTCTTTCCAGCCTTGAATTCTTTCGATGCATCAATGAACAGAATATTTCCTGAATTGCCGTTTCTCTTGCTTTTCAGCACCAGTACGCACACCGGGATTCCTGTTCCATGAAACAGATTTGCAGGCAATCCGATAACTGCATCCAGCTTATTCAAATCTTTAATGATATATTTTCTGATTGCTTCTTCTGCACCACCACGGAACAATACGCCGTGTGGCAGCAACACAGCTACACGACCATCGGAATCATCCATGTGGTAAATCATATGTTCTACAAAGGCAAGGTCAGCCTGTCCCTTCGGTGCCAGCTTTCCAGCTCCACTGTATCGTGGGTCATCCTCAAATTTCTTATCAGCTGACCACTTCAAGCTATACGGTGGATTGCAGACCTGTACAGTCAGTTTCAAATCATCACCGTATTTATCATCTTTCAGCGTATCACCTTTGTAAATATCAAAATTCTGCCAGTCTACACCATGCATAATCATATTCATTCTTGACAGGTTGTATGTTGTAGCGTTCAGCTCCTGTCCATAGAAATGACCAACTTTATGTGTGGTCAAATGCTTCTGAACTTCTAACAGCATGGATGCAGAACCGCAGGTACAGTCACCAACAGTCTTTGCTTCGTCCAGTCCAAGGGATGCAAGTGTAGCACAAAGTCTACTCGGTCCGGCAGGTGTAAAGAACTCTCCACCTTTCTTTCCGGCATCTGAAGCAAACAGACCAATCAGAATCATATATGCTGTACCCAGTACATCAAACTGAGAATCCTGTAAATCAAAATCAATGTCTGAGACCTTGACCATGACACGACCAATCATATCTGTACGGTCTGCCACTGTCTCTCCAAGACGTGCATCCTGTAAACGCATATCATTGAACAATCCATCAAATGCTTTGTTGGATTCATGACCCATTGTAGAACCTACAAGGTCATTGATTGCTTTTTCAAAATCTTCTACGCTGAACTTATCAGCATCATTCTCAAATTTTGTAATCTTACGAATCAGGTTACGGAACAGATTTTCCGGCTTGATGACATATCCCAGTTTGGATAAAGACCAGTCTTCTACAACAGGTCTGTAATCATCATCCGCAAATGCTTCTTCGTATGTTACACCGTCATTTTCAAGGATTTCTACCATGTACATCTCTGTACGTTCTGACAGATAACGATAGAAAATTACTCCAAGAATATAATTCTTGAACTCACTGGCATCCATCTGTCCTCGTAATTCATTGGCAATCGCCCAGAGCTTTTGAGAAAGCTCATTTGCCTGTGCCTGATATGTATTTGTATCTGCCATAATTATTCTCCCTCTGCTTTATATTTGTTATAGGTCTCTGTTACAAATGTCTTCACTGATTTTGTCAGTTTCGTCATTTTCAGAAGACCCAGCTTGTATGCTGTCAATCTCTTACGAATATCATCATCTGAAATCGTACCGTGGAATACATATTCCGTAAACAGTTCTGATACAATCATATAATCAATCTTGTTATCAAACGCAAATTCTTCCATGTCAGCCTTCATCTGCTCTTTCTCGAACTGAGTAAATGCTTCCATTACATCTGCATCCTCTGGCAAATCATAGAATCTGGTCAAAATGAACTGTCTCATGACCTCTTTTTTGAGTCTCAACGATTCATTGTCAGAACGCTCAATCTCACGCAGAATCAAATCAACATCCTGCTGCTTTTCTTCCTCTGTCTTATCGTGAGTATTCGCATTTTTCAGCAGATTCAGGATGTACACAACATTGATACGGTCAGTACGGACAAGCTCAATATCAAAATCCACATCTACTGGTACAGGTACTTTCGGATTTGGATTGTGTGTCTGGTCTTTGTAATACAGATACCAGCTCTTGAATCCTTCGTATTCATTTTCATCCATCACAACAGCAAGGTCATCCCAGTCAAACTTAGAAAATGTCTTCAAAGTGGCAAGGGTCTTTGCCATTGAACGGAACGCAATGATAAACATACGGATTTCATCTTCTGACTTGAGCTGACCAGCTGCATCCACATCCGCTGTAATCTTTCTCAGTACAGATTCCTGATTTACCCACTGATTCAGATAATACTCATAATTTTCAAGCAGATATTCATTCGGGTCTCCGTCCCCGGAGAATAATGTCAATGCATCATCCTGCCACTGCTTGATATTTCTATATGATACAATCTGTCCAAACTGCTTTGTCACCTTATCTACACGGTTTGTACGGCTATATGCCTGTACAAGTGAGTGCCAGATAAGATTCTTGTCCAGATACAACGTATTCAATGGCTTTGCATCGAATCCGGTCAGGAACATATTGACTACCAAGAGAATATCAACCTGTGGTAAATCCTTCTGTTTCAATCTCTTTGCAATATCTTTTCTGTATGCATCAAATGTATCAATCGTAAATGCTGTATTGTATAAAGCATTATAATCCTGCATACAGCGGTCAAGAAGTTCCTGTGAATGTTCATCTGCACCATCATCCATATCTTCATTTGCCTGATAGGAAAAGATTGCAGCCACTTTCAGCTTTTTATCATATGGTGCTGCATCGTTCAGCTTCTTGAACTCATCATAATACTTTCCAAGGGTCTGAATCTTATCCACTGCGAACAGTGCTGTATAAATATCCTTGCCCTGCGGATGTACATGCTGCTCATGATGTTCAAAGATATGCTTTGCAATGCCAGCAATACGCTCATCATCATGGTACAGAGGTTCCATGTCGATTTTATGACGCTTGCAGTATTCAGGGTCATCCAGCTGTTCCGGGTCAATACCCTTTACAGCAAGATTCCTTGCAAAGATGGTACGCTGATACTCTACTGAGAACCTAAGCACGTTACCGTCTGCAATCGCATCTTTAATCATGTATTTATGCAAGCATGAATCCAGCTTATCTCCTGCATGGAATATATCCGCTGTGGTACGACCATCCGCACCCTTGTTTTTCTCAAAAATCGGTGTTCCAGTGAATCCGATGTAATTTGCTCTTTCAAAATGCTTTTCAATCTGACCATGCATCTTTCCGAACTGGGAACGATGACACTCATCAATGATGAATACAACCTTCTTATCCTTGTATGCATCCATTACAGCTGCATATTTCGGATTCTTGACAGCATTTGCCATCTTCTGAATCGTTGTTACAATCATCTTTTTCTCAGATGATTTCAGCATATTGATAAGTACAGCGGTGCTGTCCGTATTGTCTACACAGTCTTTTTCAAAACTGTTATATTCATCAACGGTCTGGTCATCAAGGTCTTTTCTGTCAATCAGGAATACAACCAAATCTACCATTGATTCATCACGCAAAAGCTGTGCCAGCTTGAATGATGTCAGCGTCTTTCCTGAACCTGTACAGGCAAATACATAACCATCCTGATTTACTTCCAGTACACGCTTCTTTGCAGCCTTTACAGCGTAAATCTGGTATGGTCTCATGACCATCAAT
>URYB01000120.1 GCA_900552085.1 uncultured Lachnobacterium sp. | reverse complement strand
GAAGAGAAAAGAAAAAGGCACTGCAGCTTGCTGATCTGACACCGGAAGGGCAGGAACTGTTTGAGCAGCTTCGCAGATGCCGGGCAGATCTTGCCGTGGAAAAAGGTGTGCCGCCATATATCATCTGTTCTGATAAGACGTTAAAAGATATGTGTGTCAAATGTCCTGTGGATTCCACTGCAATGGAATCCGTGTATGGAATGGGAGCACAGAAGGTCGAAAGTTACGGTGCGCGTTTTACACAGATTATCACAGCATTTCTGAACGAACATGCTGAAGAAACTACCACAGTGCAGACATTTTCCGGCATGAAAGCAGCCCCTGCAAGAAAAAAGAAGCTGCCGTTTTATATCGCTCCGGAAAAGCTCGAGGAGGTGGAACTGACCGACACCTGTATGCTTTCAGAACTGACAAACCGGATCAATGCGCTCTGCGAGGAGCCAGACCGAAAGAAACTGACAGCCTCTTTTGTCAATCAACTGTTGGTTGAAAAGGGATATCTTGAAGAGGTTCTACAGGGTGAGGAAAAAGTAAAACGTGTGACAGAGAAAGGAAAAGTTGCCGGAATTCTGGAGGAAGAGCGGCGGGCAAAGTACGGAAAAAACTACTATGCAATGATCCATACAAGGGAAAGCCAGCGGATGATACTCAAAAAACTTCAGGATTACTGTTCGCAGGGAATTCAGGGCGATGAAAGAACCATGATCGCAGAAAGATTGCAGGATCAATGGGATTAGAGATTTTGAAGATGTCTTTATGGAAGAAAGCAAGAAGTATAATTTAGTCAGGAAGTTGTAATATAGAAGTCTGTAGAAAGTGAAGAGGGAATATGAACGATCAATTCATACAGGGAGTTCTGTTTGATTGGAATAAGATAGATGATGACAGTTATCTGAAAAAAATCGAAGCTTTTCATGGCATTGAAAAACTTGAGTTTAAGAATCCAATCACATTTTTTGTAGGGGAAAATGGAAGTGGAAAATCAACATTACTGGAAGCAATCGCTGTGGCGCACGGATTCAATCCGGAAGGCGGCACAAAAAATTATGTATTTTCTACGCATGATACCCATTCGGAATTGTGCTCTGCAATCAGGATCACAAGAGGATATCGCAAAGAAAAATGGGGATATTTTCTGCGGGCAGAAAGTTTTTACAATGTTGCAACACAGGAAGAGGAGTATGCAGATATTGGTCATCCTTCCGCAAAGTATCATGAGAAATCCCATGGGGAGAGCTTTCTGGCACTTGCACAGAACAATCTTCGGGCGGATGGATTGTATCTCTTTGATGAGCCGGAGGCGGCAGTGTCTCCGCAGCGGCAGCTTACACTGTTGATGGAAATTTACCGTTGTGCAAAGGAGGGAGCACAGTTTTTTATTGTTACACATTCTCCAATCTTGTTGGGGATACCGGGAGCGGAGATCTATTGTTTTGACAATGGCAGGATTCATCTGTGTGAATATGAGGAAACGGAAAGTTACCAGGTCACAGAAATGTTTATTAATAATCGAAAAGCTTTATTGGGCAGACTTTTAGGAGAATATACTTAAAAATAGCCACTGTAAACGATTTCACAATTCCAGCAATTTCCAGATAAAACACATATCTTATCACATTAAAATCCTAGTAATCATACAAAATCAATATGAAATAGGGCAGAAACGTGTAAACGATTTCACGTTTCTGCTTTGATAATGCACAAAATGCCATGTATACTCTCACCCATAAACAAAAAACACATTTCGGTGATGCCGGATTGGACGGTGTGCCGCAGAAAAGAAAGGGTGAGAATTATGAAAAAAAGAATCGCAAGTATCGTATTGGCAGTTACATTATCATTAGGGGCGTTCGCAGGCTGCGGAAGTACGCAGAGTGCAGAAAGCGGCACACAGAAAGCAGAGAGCGTTTCCATTACCAATGTATCTTATGATCCGACCAGAGAACTGTATGAGGCATACAACAAACTGTTTCAGAAGCACTGGAAAGAGGAAAAAGGACAGGATGTGGAGATTACACAGTCCCATGGCGGTTCCGGTAAGCAGGCGCTTGAAGTTGCAAACGGACTTCCGGCAGATGTGGTCACACTGGCACTCGAAGGAGATGTGGATGCGGTCAAAGATGCAGGACTGATCGAGGACGGGTACACAAAGGAATTTCCACTGGACAGTTCGCCGTATACTTCCACAATTGTTTTTCTTGTGAGAAAAGGAAATCCAAAGGATATTACCGACTGAGATGACCTGCTGCGGGACGATGTGGGAGTGATCACACCGAACCCGAAAACATCCGGCGGTGCGCGATGGAATTATCTTGCAGCCTGGTATTATTTTGAAAAACAGGGATTCAGCGAGGATGAAATTAAAGAAAAGATAAAGACACTTTATGAAAACGTTGTCGTGCTTGACTCCGGAGCGCGTGGAGCAACCACTTCGTTTGTGGAAAACGGACAGGGAGATGTGCTTCTTGCGTGGGAAAATGAGGCATTTCTTTCTCTGGATGAACATCCGGGAGAATATGAAATTGTCGTTCCATCGGTCTCCATCCTCTGCCAGCCAACCGTTGCCGTGGTTGATCAGGTGGTTGATAAAAACGGCACACGCGATGTGGCAACCGAATATCTGAATTATCTGTATTCGGATGAGGCACAAAAGCTTGAGGCACAGTGGTATTACCGTCCGACAACGGAATCCGTTTTAAAGGAATATACCTATGAGGGCACTTCCAAAACCATTACCGAGCTTCCGAAAGATGGAAAATGGATCATTACAGATATTGACCTGACAAATATTGACCATTTCGGCGGCTGGAGCAAGGCAAGCGAAACGCATTTTGCGGATGGCGGAGTCTTTGATTCGATTTACGAAGAGAAATAAAGCGAGTGGAAAGGGGTGAGAATCTTGAAAAGAAAAGGAAACGCAAAGCGGGTAATTCCGGGATTTGGATTGTCATTGGGGATTGTAACGGCAATGCTTGGGGTGATCGTGGTGATTCCGTTATGTTCGCTTGTGGTATTTTCGGCAAAACTGTCGTGGAGTGAGTTTTTTCAGACAATCACCCGGCCACGCGTACTGTCCAGCTATTATGTAAGTATTGTAACGGCGTTTATCGCTTCAGCGATCAATGCCGTGGCGGGACTTGGGATCGCCTGGGTGCTTGTCCGGTATGATTTCCCGGGAAAACGGATCATGGATGGCATGATTGAACTGCCATTTGCACTGCCGACAGCGGTGGCAGGCATTTCCCTGACGCATCTGACCGTGAAAAATGGCTGGGTGGGACGCATTTTCGCACACAAAGGAATTTCCATTGCATACACACGTATCGGCATCACGGTGGCGCTGGAGTTTATCGGAATTCCGTTTGTGGTAAGAAGTGTGCAGCCGGTGCTGGCAAAAGTAGAGGAACAGTATGAGGAAGCTGCAAGTCTGCTGGGGGCTTCACGGGTGCAGATTTTCTTTGGCGTCATTTTTCCGGAAATCCGTCCGGCGCTCATTGCCGGATTTACAATGGCGTTTGCCAGAAGCATCGGAGAGTACGGAAGCGTTGTTTTCATTGCAGGAAATACGCCGTACAAGACAGAGATCGCGCCGCTGATGATCATGGCAAAGCTTCAGGAATATGATTACGCCAGCGCCACAAGTATCGCACTGGTGATGCTGGGATTGGCATTTATCATACTGTTCGTCAATGCAATCATTCAGGGAAGAACTGCAAAAATCATAAACGGACTTGGGTAAAGCCGTGGACAGGAGGAATACATGAGAGAAAAAAATAATCATGGCCCATGGAAATGGGTGCTTATCACAGCGGTCAGTCTTTTTCTGCTGGTGATGCTGGTATTGCCGCTGGTGTATGTGATTGTGACCGCACTTCGGAATGGACTGGGTGCGTATCTGGCAGCAGTGACCGATCCATATGCGGTAAAAGCCATTCTTCTGACCATTCAGGTGACGGTGATTGCGGTCGTTGTCAATACAGTGTTCGGGCTGTTTGCCTCATGGCTGATCACAAAATTTCAATTTCACGGGAAAAAGTTTTTTTCTACACTGATTGATCTTCCACTGACGATTTCTCCGATTATCGCAGGACTGATTTACGTGCTGACGTTTGGACGGCAGAGCATTTTGTATCCGTTTCTGGAAAAATGGGGCATCGAGATCATCTTTGCGGTACCGGGGATTGTGCTGGCAACGGTATTTGTCACATTTCCATTTATTTCGCGTGAGATCATTCCGGTGCTGACGGCATCGGGAAATGATGAGGAGGAAGCGGCAGCTCTTATGGGAGCAGGCGGATTCCGCATTTTCTGGGAAATCACGTTTCCGCGGATCAAATGGGCACTGCTGTATGGAATTGTGCTTTGCGCCGCACGCGCCATGGGTGAATTTGGTGCCGTGTCCGTATTGTCCGGACATCTGCGCGGCAAAACCAATACGATGCCGCTTTACATTGAACTGCTGTATCAGGCATTTGATTTTACCGGCGCATTTGCAATGTCTTCCATATTGGTGGTGATGGCGGTTGCAATTTTGATTTTGCGCAACATTTTTGAATATAAGGGACAGAAATCTGCATAAGGCAGGAGGAGCATATGGAAAAAGAAAACATTTATGTGGAAGTAAAAGATATTGTAAAAACCTATGACAATGTTACGGCATCGGATCATGTTTCCTTTCAGATTCCAAAAGGAGAACTGATCGGGCTTCTCGGGCCGAGCGGAAGTGGAAAGACAACGATTCTGCGTATTCTGGCGGGACTGGAAGATGCCGATGCCGGAGAAATCTATATTGGCGGCAAACCGGTGGATCATGTAAAGGCGAGCAAACGCGGCATTGGATTTGTATTCCAGAATTATGCACTTTTCCGGTATAAGACGGTGGAGGAAAATATTGCGTTTGGCCTGAAAGTGGCAAAGTGGAAAACCGCAGCCATCCGCAAACGGGTAGCGGAGCTGATCGAACTTGTGGGACTGTCCGGTATGGAAAAACGCTATCCCAACCAGTTGTCCGGCGGGCAGCGGCAGCGCGTGGCGTTTGCCCGTGCCCTTGCGACAGAACCGCGCCTGCTTCTTTTGGATGAGCCGTTTGCGGCACTGGATGCAAAAGTCCGCAAAGAACTGCGCACCTGGTTAAAGCAGCTGATCAAAAAGGTCGGAATTACAAGTATCTTTGTGACGCACGACCAGAATGAGGCCATTGAAGTGGCGGATCAGATCATTTTTATGAATTATGGGAAAAATGAGCAGATTGGCAGCCCCGTTTCTGTGTGCAACAGACCGGACACGGCGTTTGTGGCACAGTTTTTGGGAACATCTTCTTATGTCGAGGATTTTACGAAGTTTAAGGGATATGAAGCGTATCATCCGAAAAAAGGAACCGGCGCGGTGATCCGTTCCGAATATGTCACCGTAAGCAAAAAGTCAGAGCCGGTGAAATACCCGGTGACGACCGAGACCGGAGTTGTGGAGAGCGTTTCCTTCCGCGGGGATGTGCTTGAATTACAGGTGAATGTAAAGGGGGAACTTCTTACGGCATTCCGCCCGTTTACGGATGCGATTGTGAGGGAAAAAGAGCAGGTCAATGTGTGGATACAGCGGTTGTATCTGGTAGATGACGAGCAGACCGTCGCCGCAGAAAATCATGAAGCGGAGGCGGACGCAAGACTGCATCTGTTGCAGAATCCGGTGCTGGAACAGGATGTGAGTATGGTAATATAATAATTTTATTAAATGTCCACAGGTTATCTTGACAATTCTGCGAGTTCGCATCGTTATTAATGGTACGAACTCGTACTATCGTGGCGAGGTGAAGGGAGAATTTAACCTATGAATATGTGGGCATTACTTATGATCGTATTATTTGTGCTTGCTTTTGTTGGCATATTATACCTTGCGAGCCGGATACGAAAATTCGCTTTTTTCAAGCGGATTACAAAAGAAAAAAGAATTGTGCAGATTGTAGTGAGCATCCTGATTGTTGTTGCAATTACAGCCGTTCTCTGGTTGGCATGGGGCTCTATGAATGCAATCATATGCGTTCTTCATCTGCTTGTATTCTGGCTGATCAGTGATGGCATTTTTGCGCTAATAAAGAAATTTGGGAAAAAGACGTTTTTGCGGTATTATGCCGGAATCGCAGCGATTGTTTTTACGGTTGGATATCTGGGAATCGGCTGGTATCAGGCACATCATGTCTGGGAGACAACATACGACATACAGACAGACAAAGCAGTTGGAAAGCTAAAAGTAGCAGTACTTTCCGATTCACATACCGGAACAACATTTCATGGAGAAGGCTTTGCAGAGCATATGAAGGATATTCAGAATCAAAATCCAGATATTGTATTGATTGTCGGGGATTTTGTGGATGATGATACGACCAAAGAAGATATGATTGCATGCTGTAAAGCGCTTGGTGATATGAAAACTACATATGGTGTATATTATGTTTTTGGAAATCATGACAAAGGCTATTATCCGCCGGAGTATCGTGGATATGACGGGAATGATCTGATCAATGAACTAGAGAAAAACAATGTTCATGTGATGCAGGATGATGTAGAATTGGTGGACAATCGTTTTTATATTATTGGAAGACAGGACAAGTCTGAGGAATATGCAGGTGGCAGAAAGTCAATGGAAGAACTGGTACAGGGACTGGATCCGGATAAATTTTCTATTGTACTCGATCATCAGCCACAGGATTACGAAGCACAAAAAGATGCCAATGTGGATCTGGTTCTTTCCGGGCACACACATGGAGGCCAGCTGTTCCCACTTATGACCATTGAAAATCATAGCAATATTGCAGAAGATGACCGTGTGTATGGATATGAAAAAAGAGGAAATACGAATTTTATTGTGACTTCCGGGATATCCGATTGGGCGATTAAATTTAAAACAGGCTGTAAATCTGAGTATCTGCTCATCAATATTGAAGGTCAGCTATAAGCCTGGATGTAAAAAAGAACATTATTTATAAGTAAAATCTATGACAAAATGCGCATTCACACTTTAACGTGCGAACGCGCATTTTTTAATTTTTTACAAAAACAACATACGAAATGCACAAAAAACTTACACTGAATTTGTTGATTTTTACCATAAGTAGTGCTATACTATAACCGTAGTGAAGAGTATATCGTATGAAATATCATAGGATTCATACTTTTCAGGAACCAATTCACTTGTGAGGCATATGCTAATCAAGTGAGGATAAAATATAAGGAGGTGTATCGACATGTATGCAATCGATCCTACGATGTCCTTTGCTCAGGTAGTCCAGTATTACAAGGATTATGTAAAGCGGACGAAGAGTTGCGGACGTAAACCGGTATCCTTCCTGCGATTCGTGACAGGTAGATACTAAAGTCGGATGACAAAAGAGGTAGCGAAGAAGCTACCGTATGTCAACCGGCTTTTTCTTATTCATGCGACTGGAATCGTTGAACCATTCGAAAATCACAACTCCGGGCAAGTGGTACTTAAGTACTAAAAAGCCCGGAGGTAAAAATACCTTTTTGAAATTCTATTGGCACATCTGCACAAAAAATACCATGTAAAATTAGAATTATATACGAAAAGCAATAACACCCCTTGTTAAATCGTGGAGGGCACTGAAAAAGTAGATAGTACCGCCTATGTTTGATATAATATAAATATC
>URYB01000119.1 GCA_900552085.1 uncultured Lachnobacterium sp. | reverse complement strand
ATTTTCCATCAAAGCCCGTATCTCCGAATAGTTTCCACGGATACAGGTAGGATGCACCGCCTCGATAAATTCTATGCATTTTTCCCGCCGGTAGGTAGAACCAGACACCCCCACAGGGTCCACAACGATTGCATGGTCCAGTTCCTGTGCTTTTTTTCCAGCAAGCATCATCGCCTCATAATCGGCGATCGCGCCGAAATTACAGACAAGGCTTGTTGCGCCCTGTGTAATCTCCGCGGCCTCCAGCGGATGATGTGCCATCGTCGGCGAAGCGCCCACCGCAAGAAGGATATTTGCACAGTCATTTACCGTTACTGCATTTGTAATACAATGGACGATGGGGCGTTTCTGCTCCATCGTCCGATATAATTCAACAATTTTTTCTTCTGACAATTCCATGTCCTGTTCTCCCGATCTTTGAGAATTAAGCGTCCAGCTGCTGTTTCATTTTATCAAGAAGTCCGGCTTTCTTCAATGGCAATGTTACAATGATTGCAATGATTGTTCCACCGCATGTACTGATCAGGAATGGCACAACAAACGTAAACAGTGCTGCAGCATCATTCCCCATAAGCAATGCCGCAACCGGATAGGAAAGCATTCCACCGATGATTCCGGTTCCGAATACTTCACCGACATATGCATAAGGGAGCTTTTTTAAATACCGGTACAAAAGGCCTGACAACAAAGCACCGCACATACTTCCCGGAAACGCAAGAAGGGAACCAAGTCCCAGAAGATTACGAATCAGGCTTGCAATAAATGCTGCGGCAAGTCCCCACCATGGTCCTACCAGTACTGCACATAAAATATTTACCAGATGCTGTACCGGCGCACACTTTGCACCAAATACAGGGAAGGAAAACATGCTTCCTACCACTGCGACTGCTGCAAAAAGCGCAGTAACTGTCAATTTACGAATGTTTGCTTTTGAATTACTCATTTCATCTGTCCTCTTTTAATTTTTCTTCTTCATTGCCTCCGCAACTTTTTCTACAATCAGGCAGATAATGATTGTAATCACCATATCCGGAAGAGTATTTCCAACCGGTGTATCTACATGCATGAGCGCACGGTAAAGGATGAAACCGATCAGCCAGACAATCAGATTGCGTACCTGGAACGATACTTTTTCTGCATCCGCTTTTTTCAGAATGAAATAGTCCGCGATCTGTACCGCGATCATCGGCGCAAATACGGAGCCGATCAGGTATAAGAAGTCGGTAATGTTATCCATCGGATAAACAATCGCTGCAATTGTTCCAATAATGGTAACAACCACGGCTGCCCACTTCTCCGGAATCTTCTTGGAAATAGAGACTGCGGATACGCCTGCAGAATAAGCATCCAGGAAGGTTGTGGTAACCGTCGAAAATACGATGATCAACAGACCTACGATACCAAAACCGGCCTTTACCATAATCTGTGCAATGTCAGATTCTCCCGTATAGATTGCTGCACCCATACCGATCATGTACATAAATACACTGACAATGCTATAGACGATAACACTTGAAAGTGTTGCTGCAAAAGGCTTCTCTGCTTCTCTTGTGTAATCACTGATGAGTGGCAGCCAGGAAAGTGGCATGGCAACGGCCAGCTCAACAGCTGCACCAAAACTCAATTCATCGCTCACAAGTGCTTCCACACCGTTCGCACCAAAGAAGATTACCTTAAAAAGCACCAGCGTCAATACGAAAAGTGCAAGCATCGCTACCGTATTGACCTTACCGAGATTGGTCAGTCCAATCAGAATCCATGCAATGATCAGCACGCCGATTACCACAGCCCATACCCAGGCACCCGTCTTTATGATGCCATTGGCGGCCAGCGCACCATCATAGATCATGATTGCCGTCCATCCCACGAGCTGCAGAACGTTCAATGCCGCAAAAAGCAGACTTCCTTTGCTACCGAAGCTCATCTTTACGGTCTCCATGGCGCTCTTCTTTTCTCTTCCACCGATCATTCCGGCTGCAAACATCATCAGCCCTCCAATCAAATGTCCCAGCAGAATCGCTGCCATCGCCTTGCCAAATCCAAGCGGTGCAAAATAAGTTCCTGTAAGGATCTCGGCGATCGATACGCCGGCACCAAACCAGATCAGGCTGTTACTAAAAACGGAAGTTCCTTTTTTCTCCATTTGTAATTTCTCCTATTCTATTGTATTTCGTATTCTCCTTTGATTGCAAAGGCGTGATTCATCGGTCCGCTTCCTTTTCCGAGGTCGAGCATTGCTGCAAGCGCTCCGGAAATATAAGCCTTGGCTTTTTCCACAGAAGTCTTTAAGTCTCTGCCTTTTGCCAGGTTGGATGCGATTGCGGATGACAGGGTACAACCCGTTCCATGTGTGTTTGGATTATCGATCCGTTTGCCATGGAACCATACCGGTGCACAGCCTTTTTCATATAATAAGTCATTGGCATCATTCAGCTGATGTCCACCTTTGAGAAGTACTGCACATCCTAAGGAATTACAAATAGCTTCTGCCGCTTTCTCCATGTCTGCTTCTGTCTTGATTTCCATTCCGCAAAGCACTTCTGCCTCCGGAATATTTGGTGTAATTACAGTTGCAAGTGGCAATAATTTTGTTTTCAGGGTACTGATGGCATCCTCGCTGATCAATCTTGCTCCGCTGGTTGCCACCATGACAGGGTCAATCACAATGTTCTTTGCTTTGTACTCTGTCAGTTTGTCGGCAATGACCTCAATCAATTCACTTGATGAAACCATGCCTGTCTTGACTGCATCCGGACGAATATCTGTAAAAATACAATCCAGCTGCTCTGCCAAAAACTTCGGAGTTACCTCCATAATATCTGTTACGCCGGTTGTATTCTGGGCAGTCAGTGCCGTGATAGCGCTCATGGCGTATACACCATTTGCGGTCATGGTCTTGATATCTGCCTGGATGCCGGCGCCTCCACTGGAATCACTTCCAGCGATCGTTAATGCTATGTTCATAATGTTCTCCTTTGCATTAATTTTGTTACGCGATGAAAGGTGGTGCCCCCAATTCACCGCATGTAATCTCCGCGTTCCTGTTACATACAGGAATCTACAAGTTCCCGAAGCCTGCGTGTTCCGGCTTCAATATCTTTGCATGCAAAAATCCCGCTGACTACGGCCACTCCTTCCATGCCACGCCCCTTAAGCTGCATTACATTGTCTGCGGTAATTCCGCCGATCGCAACTACAGGGATTGCCACACTTTCACAAATCTCCTGAAAAAGTGCATGCTCCATTGGTTTTGCGTCAAGTTTTGTGCTGCTGCCAAAGACCGCGCCACTTCCAAGATAATCTGCGCCGGCAGCCTCTGCTGCTTTTGCCTGCTCAATCGTCTTGGCCGTCACGCCAATAATCTTGTCCTCTCCGAGCAATCCACGTGCATTTTTCATCTCCATGTCGGATTGTCCGATATGCACACCATCAGCGTCCACGCGCTTTGCAAGTGCAACATTGTCGTTGATGATCAACGGAACCTGATATTTTCGGCAAAGCTTCTGGATCTCTCTTGCCTCATCTTCAAAGTCCGCCTCATCCAGTTCCTTCTCACGGATCTGGACCATGGTCGCTCCACCTCTTAACGCTTCTTCCACCTGTTCGTATAATGTTTGCTCCCCCAGCCAGCTGCGGTCTGTTACCGCATACAGTCTGAGACTGTCTCTGTTAAAGTTTTTCATAGAACTCCTTCCAAACTCATTGAACATCAGCCCATGCATGGGCTGACACTCTCCATAATAAAAATGCAGAACTCCAACACGGAATCCTGCATCTGTTTACTATGCGTTTTTCCCCGACGTTGGCATTATCCAAATCAGGTTGTGGGTTAAAGCATTCGCTTACTCTCAGCCCGCCTGCGCGAGCACCCCATGTTATTAATTCTTTCAGAATCAATTTTTTTACGGGAACATCAGCCATTTTAATAGCCTTCGGCTGGAGCTGATGCTACATAATTGATTCTTTCAGAATCAATTACATATTATAACTGCTGGTATGAATAATGCAAGTGTTCGGGCAATTTTGCCTTGTTTTTCTTTTAGAGCAGTATTTTATGAAACCTGCCTTTTTCTCTATTAACACTTAGCATTACATACATTATATTTTGAGGGAGTGGGGTCTATAGAAAAAAATCACATGAAAAAGAGCCATTTTTTGTCAAAAGAAGTTCAAAACGACGTGTTTTGGGGTCTATGTAAAAAAAGTGTATGAAAATACCCCGCTTTTTTCTAAATACGGGGTATTTTCTATTAGTTTTTGAATATATACCCCTCATTGTTCCATTTGGGGTGTATTTCGCGTAATTTTTTACGAAAATGGGGTATTCATGAGTATTTTTTCTATATGTACCCTGTTTACCACGAATACATCTTTTGTTTCTATAATCCTAATCCCAAAAGTCATCTGAATACTCAGCTATAATATGACACTCCTTATTTTCTTCCTCAACTGGTAATTTTTCGAATCCCATAATGAAATCTTCAAAATCATTTGCAAGCAGATAACAATCTTTACCCGGTTCTTCATCATGTAGCCAAACATATATTTTATTATCTGCACTTAAAAGAATATAATTTCCACCATCCATTTCAGCAATTGGAATTCCATGAAATGGAATTTCGTCTTTTAACATTTGATATACTGTATATATGTTCTCATTTTTGTTAACACCCAAAAAAGCATTTACAACCTCATATCCGCGATGTGCAAATGGAGAAATTTCTATTCCTTGAATTCCTATATCATCATTAATAAAAATCCCATCATAATTTTCAATAATGTACCTTAATTCTTCAGGTAGCTTAACTTGTGTTTCTTTCTCAATTCTTTGATATTGTTCCTGCCTTACTTCTGTTTTGTTTTTATTTTCAAATATTTCATCTAATTTTTTTACTATTTTATTTTTCATCATTATAATGTCTTCCATCAGTAAATTAAAAAAGTACCTTTTTTGTAGCCACATGGTATGTGACCCGATCTATATATTTCTAACAGTTGATCCCAAAAACTATCTCTGTACAGCTCTGAAAAAAGACGTGCCCTCAATATCACTAATAAATTAAATTCAATATCCGATGTTATTCTCTGTGCAAGTTCAAATTTTTCCACCTTATCTTGAAAGTTTTGTCTTATCTGAGGTATATAATTTTCTCTATAAAATATATTTTTTTCATTGGCTTCATCTGCATATTTTTCACCCATATTGAGCAAATATTCTGACATATCGTTTGCTCTACTGAATACATAGTTTTGCCACTTCAGCCCACCCATTCTCTTTTCAAAGGTTTTCTGATCTTTTACATATTCTACATTAATACCTTGTATTTCTTCATTAATTCCACATTTTCCAAACCAATTGAATTGTAAAAGCTCTGCAATCAATTGCTGTTCATCTTTCATGTATATTCCCCCCCTTTTTTATAACTTTAAATTGATTTCTTATTTCCGTCAATTGTACTTTTGTCCTATTTGTATGATACACCTGTTTACCACAAAAATTTCCGGAACTACTTTTCAGTAATTCCGGAAATTTTCAACTTTGCCATATCTCAGCTTGCCGCATGCTGATGCGCATACTTTTCTTTCGTTGCCAAACCGCCACGAATATGACGTTCCGACTTGTTGACATCAATAACTTTACGTGCCTGTGCTGCAAGTGTCGGATTTACCTGAACCAGACGCTCTGTGACGTCTTTATGTACTGTGCTCTTGCTGATTCCAAAGTTTTTGGCAGCCTGCCGCACCGTTGCATTATGTTCAATCATATAATTTGCTATTTCGATGGCACGTTCTTCAATATAAGTTTTCAATAAAATACCCCTGCTACAACTTGTTTTTACATTGTATGCAGGGGTATTTTGTGATATGATGATCAATTTTTTTTGCCCATCATTTATGATTAATCAAATTACTACAGGCTTCACATTCCTGTAATCTTACTTCCTCCAGAAACATTTCATTCAACATATCCCACGTTGTGACCTTTGTCTCTTTTAGTTTTTGCGCCTCTTCCTTAATTTCGACCATCGACTGTTCGAGATATTCATTTATGCTATCTATTCTTGGAATCTTCCGGATTTCCGGCGCATTCATTTTCAATGACAGAAGTTCTTCTACCTCTGCTTTTATTTTGTCTGGCAATTCTGCCTTCGCCAATTCTGAAAAAAGCATAGGTGGTGGCGTCTGTTTTTCTAAAATCCACCGGCAGGCCAATATCGGGCGCAAGACATAAAAATATTTCTTTGCCTTAACCATATCCGTCTGCAGAAATTCTCTATAGTTGCCTGTTGCCATGCTGAGATAGTGATATAAACTATGTTTCACTGAAAAATAATCATTTCTTCTGTTTCTCAGTTTATCTGCGAAATCCGTTTCCATATATACAATCGGGGATGCCAGCCACTCAAATAATGTCGGATTGGATTTATACATCAAACGTAATGCTTTCTGCAAATCCCAACCATTAATATCAAACACGGGATCCAGCGGTAATTCAATCACGTCCCGCACCGGATCAAGTCTCAGATATTCTTCCTGTGCCCGGACATAAATAAAACGCACATCATAATCACTGTCCGTGGAAGCAAAGCCCCATACTCTGCTTCCAGATTCAATAGCAAGCAAAATTCTAACATTCTCTGTTTTTTCTATTTCATGTAGTTTCCTTAATATCTTCTGTTGCATTTTCTTTCCTTCCCTTGAACATCAGCCCATCGCCGGAAGCTTTAAAATTGTATACCGGCTTCATGACTTCTATGACATCCACCGACTCCTGAATCACATCGATGATATCCTCCAATGATTTATATGCCATCGGTGCCTCATCAATGGTGTCCTCATTGACGGAGGTTGTGTAGATTCCCTCCATTGCTGCTTTGTAATCCTCCATATGCAACTGTTCCTTTGCCTTGGTTCTCGACATAACCCTTCCTGCGCCGTGTGGTGCAGAATAATTCCATTCCGGATTTCCTTTACCGACAGCAATGATCGAACCATCCTTCATATTGATTGGAATCAGAACTTTCTCACCGGCATGTGCCGCAATCGCGCCTTTGCGCAAAATCATTTCTTTTGTATCAATATAATTATGAATCGTGTGAAATGCCTCGACTCCTGTCATCCCGGTTCTCTCTAAAAGAACTTCTGCCATTTTTTCTCTGCTTCTCTTTGCAAATCTCTGGCAGATTTCCACATCATGAAGATAGTCTTCCAGAAAAGTACCGTGCAACCAGCAGATATCTTCCGGCACGAGCAAATCCTGTGTAATAAACGATTCTTTCAGTTCTTTTAACGCTCCCTGAATTTCCTTTCTCCTGCCCTCGGCTTTGTAAGTGCGGATAATCTCCTCCCGCTTTTTGAAATACTCTTCCTTTCCCATATGAAGGTCAATGGCAAGCTGCTGGTATAATTCTGCCACTTGTTTTCCCAGGTTACGGCTTCCGGAGTGAATGACCAGATAATAAGTTCCATCTGCTGCCTGATCCACCTCAATAAAATGATTTCCACCGCCCAGTGTTCCTAACGAGCGTTCCAATCTTTTTGAATCGCGCAGCGAACGATAACATCGAAGTGTCGTAAGGTCAAAGCGTTCCTGCCGTCCATCCCACACCCGCATTCCGGACGGAATATAGTGGCATGCCTCATCAATTCTTTCAAAATCCAATGTTTTATCCGCAAGTTTTACCGTATACATTCCGCATCCAATATCGACACCTACAATA
>URYB01000118.1 GCA_900552085.1 uncultured Lachnobacterium sp. | reverse complement strand
GCTTAGAATTTTCCTGTTTATATTTTGCTTTTAATTCTTCTGTAATTTCTCCTGTATTTACAATTAGCTCATTCTGCTCATCATTGGCTCCTTTTAGCCTAGTCATTGCCTAAACAGATGCAGCAGCTACTTGTTGACGTTCATCAACAATAGCTGTAATATGACTAGCAAATTCACCACTCTGGTTAGCTAGATTTCTAACCTCTTCTGCTACTACTGCAAATCCTTTACCAGCTTCTCCAGCACGTGCTGCCTCAATAGAAGCATTGAGCGACAGTAACTGCGTCTGGTTTGCAATCGCATCTATCATCTGTACAGATTCTGAAATGTCTTTAACAGCTTCATTAGTTGCCGATATTTTTTCACTGATCTCCCCAACCGCCAAAACACTGTCATTGCTTGATTTAAGTACGGTTTCCATATACTGAGATGCTTCATTATTAGCTACGGTTATCTCATCAGATGCGTTTCTAAGTATCCCGATATTGTCATTAAGCCTTTCAATATTATCGCCAAGTTCAACGGCCTTTTCGGCCATACTCTGCGCAGATTCTGCCACAGACTGTGAGGTTTCCGCCACCTCATTTATTGCTACATTTATCTGGCTGACGCTTTCAACATTATGTCCGGTCTTATCATCAACCTCAACAACTGCTCCGCTCAAGCTGCCTGCCGATGTTTTCACAGTACCGACTGCACTTACAAGCGCATTTTGGAGATTGCGAGTGGAATCAACCAAGGAAGTAATCTCCTTCACATGGCTCTTCGCACTGAACTCCGTATTCAGCTGTCCTTTTGCAAGCTTTCCCGATGCATCTGCAAGAACCTTGATCGGATTGGCTACAAGTCGTGCTACCATAATGGCCACTATGGCAAATACTACAATTATCATCACAGCTACCATAACATTAGTGGTAATGGCTTTGCTTTGAGCCGCTTTTACCGTTTCCATCGGCTCACCGGCAAAAGACATGCCCCACACATTCCCACCCGCATAATACACCCGAATAAAATTAACATTCATTTGATTTCCGCCGATATCAACATTGTCCTTCTCCACTGTCTTTCCGGATTGACAGGCACTCCATATCTCCGGTGCCGATGTGGTACCTATATTCCTGCTCCCATCAGCATTCTTAATTGAAGTTATGAAACGAACATCCCCCTGAAAGATTGTTATATCGACTTCATTTCCTGCAAAACTGTCAACATAGGCAAAACTGTCATCATCCTGGGCAATTATTCCGTTCTGGATATCATATTCAAAATAATTCGCCGCCCCGATTGCAGCCACCTCAAGCCTCTCATATACCTCTTCTTCCATATTACCGCTCAGCTGTCCCACTGACATAAGTGTCAATGCCACAGCTCCGATAATAAGCGGTACAAGTGCAAAAAGCACCTGCATGAGATAGATTGAAATTCCTTGTTTGCCCTTCATTTTTTTCATTCCTCCTGATAAGAAAATATTTGCTCTTTATTTTCAAAACCCGCTTTTACGGATTTTTAAAGCACATCTCTCCCGATTCCGATTTCAAACTGGAAATAATTGTCCCCAACTCAACTGGCTTGGAATAAAAGTACCCCTGAAAACTATGTATGCTCATATCCTTTAGTATATTTCGCATTCCGGATGTCTCTATCCCCTCCACGCAGACATCGGAGCCAAAAATACTGGCTACATCGGTAAAATTATAAACAAGTCTTCGTTCTCTATCATCTTCCTCAATTTTCTGTACAAAGCCCCTGTCAACCTTTATCGTGTCAAACGGCAGATTCTTAAGAAGTCCTATTGAAGAAAATCCCGTTCCAAAATCATCAAGCGCAATATGGATTCCACCTGCTCGAAGCGTTGTCATGACGTTGTTTAGGAGCTTCATATCGAGAAGTCTGCACCTCTCCGTTATTTCAAGACAGAGCTTACTCGGGTCAAATCCTGTATTCTTTACAATATTCCAAACGCTGTCCGTAAAATCAGGCCGTTCAAGCTGCGCATAGGATAGGTTGACATTGATAATAAAATCGGGCAGGATCTCCTGTATCTTTTTTGCATCAGTCATTGCCGTATGAAGTATCCACTCTCCAAGCACCGGAAACAATGGATCTTTTTCCAATACCGGGATGAACTCATCCGGAGGGACCATGCCATACTTATCATTTTTCCAGCGAAGAAGTGCCTCCGCTCCTATCAGTTTTTCTGTTTTGGCATCAACCACAGGCTGATACAATAGATAAAACCCGTCAAACTCATTATTGATCGAATTTCGTATAGAATGCAGTTTTGCTGTGCTCTTTATGTTATCAGTCCTTAGATTATTGCAGAATTCCACGATATCGCCCTGCTTATTGAACTTTGATTCATCATAAGCATATGTCAGACAGGAATACACCGTCTGATCATCCGTCGTAAAATCATCTACGGCAAAAGTTCCTGCGTGTAATTCTAAAGGAGCATACTCATCCCCAAGCTTTATGCCTTCCCGAAAGTGTGCTCTGAGACCTTCATATGTACTCTCCATATCTTCATATGTCTGAGTCTCGGTAATGATGGCAAATTTAGAACCATCCATGCGGAAGGTGCCGCCTCTGTTGCCTACGTGATCCATCAGGTAACGACCTACACCCTGAAGGACAGAGTTCCCTGCAGCATATCCATATAGCTCATTGATCTCTGCAAACTTGCTGATTCCTATCAAGCAGACCCTCATAGGTATCTTACTATCTATATGGCTTCGAATGTCCTCGAAAAATCCGTACTGATTTCGTAAACCTGTCAATCGGTCTATATGGCTTTGTTGGCTGTGGTTTCTTATTGCACCGCCGAAATACTCAGGCTGACCGGATACATCCTTGATCACAATCCCCCGGCAGGTGCATACATCGTACTCGCCATCTTTTCTTCTGGCACGATACTGCATATCATGTCCGCCTGATCTACCGCTGAATATATCATCTATTCCACGGTGGAAGGCATTTCTGTCTTCTGGATGAATGTGTTCCTCCCATATAGCTCCTGCTCCATACATGTATTCACCCGGCAAACCAAAAGCATCCGTTAGTACCTTTGACCATCTTGAAAAATCATACTGCATGTCACACAGATACACATAGGTATCATCACCTATTACGGAAAATGCTTCAAACAGCTCATCCAGCCGCCTCTTCCTTTCCTCGGGGATCTTATCGAATCCGTTCATATCATTCCTCCAATGCTGATAGATCCTTTTTATACTACGGGTTTCATTCTACTTCCGCCTTTACTACGCTGTATATGTTCTCAATGACCTGATTTGTGTTCTGCACATGCAGAAAGTGAAACGGTATCTCTTTACTTCTGACAGTTCCCAACATCTTGTAATACATGGCATGTGATATGCTGTCTGTGAGAAAAAACGCTATATCAACTCCGCCAAGCACCCTGTCAAGACTAAGACTTTCTCCCGCCGTGATGAACACCCATTTCGGAAAAAGCTTCTTTATTCGGTTAGCCCATGCATCCTGTCCGCCTATTAAAGCCACTTTAACATCTTCCATCTCATCCGTCATTTCTTCGACGGTTTTCTCTTCATCACGAAGTTCCGGTTTATCAAGATTATAAACGAGTTCTCTAAGTGCTACCAGTTCGGAATGTTCATCTTCCCTGGCCTTCACCACTTTTTCAAGTGCCCTGACTTTTTCACGGCTTTCCTCGTACAAAATGCGTTGTATACCTGCTTTGTTTTCCGCTTCTTTAACCCGCTTCTTTTGTTCTTCTATGGATTTATTGACAAGTGTTATCAGTGCTTCTTCATCTATTTGACCGGGATCCGGCTCCGATTCAGTCTCTGCGCTTCCTTCCGGGGTTTTATCTGACTCATCCGTGATTTTCTGCCCTAATGCTTTTATCTTCTCCACAAGCTTACGATATCTGATATCCTGTTCATCCGTGACTCCTTTGCTTTTTGCAAGCCTTTTTAACATATCCTCTGTGATAATATCGCTCTCAAGCTCCGTATCCGATGCTATCTCCATTTTTGATATGCCAAATATTGACCACAGTTCCTCTCTCCTTACACTGTATAGCTTGGCGTATTCCGACGCAATATGCCTAATCCCTGAAAGAATAATCGTCAAATCTGACTCCCTTCCTGGAATTACTCCTTCCCTTGGACAATAGCAGCTGCTCATACACATCTATCATCGACGAATAAAGATCAAATCCATCCCAAAGGTATTGTTCCGACTGTGTATCCTTTTCCTGCATTGCATACCGAATCAGAAAATTTATATCATTTAAGACTTTGTACTCACGATTGTTTTCATATGCTGATTTCGACACAATCTCCGGATTCTCGTTCGCAATCTGCGACGCAAAATCCTTGCGGTCCTCTGACCGCTTCTCCAATATGGCTCCATCCTGTGCCACTGCTTCAATCCTACGCCAGAACTCTCGCTTTTCCTTTTCCTGTGCGTTGATGAATCCAATGATCCCTTCGCAGGAATCCTCCAGTCGGATTCCCATTACTTCGCAAATGGTGGCAACCCTTGCGCAAATGCTGTTGATCTGTTCAACATCTTCACTGCCTCTGCAAAAATCAGTCAGTTCATCTGAACTCACGGAACTGAATTTCTTTAAAACTCCATATTCCTGCTTATAATAGGTCTTATATATTTCAGTAAGGACTGACTTTGCATATTTGCTGCCATTTTCCACACATACAAGCATCATTCCGAGAATCGTCTCGTAATACAGGCTCTTCACACTCTTTTCCGGATCATAAGAAAAAGGAATCTCCTTAAATATACTCTCGTTTCTCAGAAGTGGTTCTTTTCTCAAAAACTCTCTGGCAATCTCCGGGAAAGCCGGTTCCACTTCTTCTGTAATAAAATCCCGTATAAACAGGATGTGTATTCCAAAATTATTATCCATACATTTTACTTTTCAAACCTTAAAGACCATGTTCTTTGCAACTATATCAGTCTGCTTTATTTGCGCATCATCAAGTTCAATTCTAAACACGGAAAACCCGTTATCAAGAGGCTTTCTTTTTATTCCAAACACCTTACCGCCGATCATACGCTCATCAATCTCAAAACCTTCTTCCAGTTCTTCAAAAATAATTCTTCCGACCGTATAACCGTTCATCCTGTTCATCCCTTCGATCGTCAGCGTATTATCAGTTATCTCTGCTTTTTGAATGACATAATGAATGAAATTAAAGTTATATTGTCCAAACTCTTCCTCCATCTGTTCCACCCTCCGCATTGAAATACCTCAAAATTCCCGATTATAACAACAAGGCCAAAACCCGGTTCTGAATTACAGAATCAGGTTTTTATAGTATCAGTATATTATTCAGCAGAATATTATGGTCTGGTCTGGGTTCCCATATAATCGTACTCCTGTCAACACCTTTTATGAATTTTTTATTATATTATTATACCATGAGATAACACTTGTTTTCAATGTTTTTCTTTAAACCCATAACTGATATGTAATGACCTTTGTCAAGAGTAAATTTTGTCAAAGACCACCACAAATGTTACTATTCACAGCTAATTTATAGGCACGACAAATAGAGCGGAGTTTTAAGACCGCTTGGAAGTAGCTATTCGGATATGTATTCAGGGAGATGATGCTGGAAAGATATCTGCAACCGTATAAGGATTCCCTTCGCATAATCGTTGGAGTGCGTCGATTTCGTTAATGCCGTTACGGCGACAGGTTTCGATGTATGTTCTAATGAGCGCATGGTTATCCGCGGCAGCTTCAGATTCAAACTGACCAGAGATTTTCATGTGGGATTTAACGCCTCTCAGCCCCCGCTCGCTTAAGTTATTTGTAGTTGGAAGACTGAAGTCCTCTACCCACAGAAAATAATTCCTACGATATTTTGTAATCCGATTAAGAAGGGTTTGTTCGAATGATGCTCCATAGTTACCTGGATCAGCCTCGTTTTCCTTCCGCCCGTTCTCGATATACTCATCCAGTTTGCGGTGGAACTCTTTTACATAAGCCTCATTGAACGATTCCTCGCCACGGGATATGGCATCGTTGCGATCCTTGATGGTCGTACCGATATGTTCTTTAAGATCGTCAGACCATTGGTGACAGGTATCATCCGTATTCTTCTGACAGTCACGCTGAAGATGCTGATTGCATTCGATGTTCTCGAAGCTGTACTTGTCGTTGTAGTTTACCGTGTTATGATCGTGCATGGTTTTTGTGTCAGATGTCAGGAGATTCAGAACATTGTCATCATCAAGGCTCTCCATATCCTTGTGTGCATGTGCAGTGTAATAGGCGATGGTCTCATCTCCGTAGAATCTGACGAAGTCCCTTTGCGGCGCGTGCCTGTAGTTTTGCGATATAGCCTTCGCAGGGAGTCAAGCCACCACCGGTTATTCCAGCGAGAAACATGAAAGCTTTATTCATAGCGGCATTAACGGTGTTTGTGAGAGACAATGCGAATGCCTGTAGACCACTGCCATACTGAACCTTTTCTTTAAGGTTTGGAGGTATCTGGGAGCGAAATATAGTGCCGCAGTTTTTGCACTCATAATAAAAGAATTCATGTTTGACCTTAACGACTTTGATGCGTACATCGTATTCGTATTTTACTTCGGACTCACCGGTCGGAGTACAGTCAATAAGGCTGCATTTAGGACAACACTCATCATTCTGTAATGGATGACCGATGGTATCTGTGATTTCGGATTCCGCTGGTTCCTTCAGTGAAGATTTAGGATGACCTATCTGCCCACCCTTGGGTTTGCCAGTATTACGACGAGAGTGCGGGATGACCTTCTTTTTGTTTATCGGTGTCTGTGATGTGGGGGGTACCGGTATTACTGCCATCGTGGTTAAGAAGAGCCTCTGCGTGGGCAAGGCGGTTTTGTAGTTCCTTGATAATGGCATCTTTTTCGGAGAGAGATTCTGAGTATTGTTTTTTATCGGAATCTTTGGACTTTTCAAGCCTCTTTACTGTTTCACGCAGCGAGGCAATCTGCTCCTGATACCCAAGGATGCGGTCTTTTAGTTTTAAGATCTCTGTCGTCGCTTTTTCAAAATCAAGGCGCAGATCGCCAGTAAATTTGATCATAGGTCACAGGGCACCTTTCCTAAAGCGTTGGAAATAGAAGCACACACCTTCTCGTATGATTTGATGGTAGCTTTTAATGCTTTTATTTCAGACTGTAAAGAGATGATTACGTCTTCTTTTTCGGATAAGGTCTTTTGAAACTCCGTGATTGCTATTGGCACGTGATCCTCTTTCATGGTGGTAACATTTTTTGAAGACGGTGTTCTGCCACGACGGCCAGAGGAAGGAATGAGTTCTCCAGTTTCAGGATCGAGAGTGCCCAGATATTTTCTCTTAGGTCTCGATTGTTTGGTAACAGGGTCATAGTGCGGAGTGGACTCATAAACCCGAGTCTTTCCTGTTTTTTTATCGTAGTGTTGAACAATGGTAGGCATAGTGCTTCTCCTTTCAATTACTAGTGGGTACATATATATTATATTATAACCACTACTTATTGTCAAGATATAGTGGTTATAATAATTAACAAATATAACCACTATTATTAGTGCACTATGCCAAAGAAAAAGAAGCCCCCAAAAGGACAATGTCATTAAGTTAAGATGACAAGCAAAGGATCTCTATACCAGAAATGGTATAGGGGTCTTTTTATTTTACGATAAAGGGGTTGACAAGGTGTTTCAGATGTGCGGCCGCTTTCGCTTTGAACTCAAGCAAAGAAGCGAAAGCG
>URYB01000117.1 GCA_900552085.1 uncultured Lachnobacterium sp. | reverse complement strand
ATACAAGGTTTATATCACGGATGGGGTACTTTTGTTTTCAGCGGGAGCGTTAACCGATTTGTTGAAACCGCAGGAAAACCCGCCGGCATATGTCATATTTATACTGGCGACGACGGAAGCACATAAGATACCGATTACGATTCTATCCCGATGTCAGCGATATGATTTTCATCGGATTTCCATAGATACCATTACAGACCGGCTTGCAGAACTTATGCAGGAAGAGAAGGTAGAGGTAGAGGATCGTGCGTTGCGATATGTGGCAAAAGCCGGAGATGGATCGATGCGAGATGCACTCAGTCTTCTGGACCAGTGTATCGCATTCCATTTAGGCGAAAAACTCACATATGAGAATGTTTTGGAAGTACTCGGTGCGGTGGATACAGAGATTTTTTCGAAGCTGCTTCGCCAGATTCTGAATCAGGATGTGGTGGCGGCCATTCAGACAGTCAATGAGCTGGTAGATGAAGGCCGGGAACTTGGTCAGCTTGTCAATGATTTTACCTGGTATATGAGAAATCTCCTTCTGATGCAAAGCTCCGATGAGATGGAAGAAGTGCTGGATATGTCTGCAGACAATCTGGCAGCACTTAAAGAAGAGGCACAGATGGTAAGCCCGGAGGCATTGGTTCGGTATATCCGCATTTTTTCCGAGTTGAGCAATCAGATCAAATTTGCAGCACAGAAACGTATTCTATTGGAAGTGGCCATTATCAAACTCTGTCGTCCACAGATGGATCGGGATTATTCCTCGTTGCTGGAACGAATGGATGAACTGGAGAAAAAACTGGAAAATGGCGTGGTGACTGCTCCAGCTGCGTCCGCATCTGTTCCGGAGGCGAGAACGAAAGCACCGATAGAAAAGCCGGTATTACCGAAAGCAATTCCGGATGATGTGCAGCAGATTATCAAAAACTGGAAAGCAATGTTGTCAGAAGCTGGTGGAATTACAAGGCAGTATTTAAATAAAGCCGTTCCGAGTCTCGGGGCAGCCGGCGAACTGATGCTCGTATTTGATGATGCGAATGCATACAGTTATCTCAACGAAGACAAAGCGGGATGCATGACGCATTTTAAGCAGATTATCAGCGAACGGATCGGAAAAGAAGTAGAAGTGACTCTGCGTATGAATGAAAGCGGGCGAAGTGCGGCGGACACGGTTCCGGATCTTCGACTGGCGATTAATTTTGATATTGAGGAAGAGAACTTCTAATGGTAAGATAGTAAATATATAAAATATAGTAGGAGGATACCCCACGATGGCAAAAAGAGGTGGATTCCCAGGTGGTATGCCTGGAAATATGAATAATATTATGAAGCAGGCGCAGAAAATGCAAAAGCAGATGGAAGAAGCGCAGAAAGCTTTAGAGGAGCAGGAGATTACAGCCAAAGCAGGCGGTGGAGCTGTAGAGGTGACTGTATCCGGAAAACATGAAGTAACAAAAGTAAAGCTCTCTGAGGAAGTTGTTGATCCGGATGATATCGAGATGTTAGAGGATCTTATTATGGCAGCAACCAACGAGGCGATGCGTCAGGTTGATGAAGCAACACAGAAATCAATGTCACAGATCACAGGTGGCTTAGGTGGAGGATTCCCATTCTAATATGGAATATTACAGTAATGAAATCGCCAAACTGATTGAAGAACTGTCTGCACTTCCGGGTATCGGGGCGAAGTCGGCGCAGAGACTCGCTTTTCACATCCTGAATATGCCGGAGGACAATGTGAAGGCACTTTCTTCTGCAATCATATCCGCAAAACAGAATGTGAAATACTGCAAATGCTGTTTTAACTTGACAGACCAGGAAATTTGTCCTATATGTAGTGATGAAGCAAGAGACCATAAAACCATTATGGTGGTAGAAAATACAAGGGATCTTGTGGCATATGAGAAGACAGGAAAATACGAAGGTGTTTATCATGTTCTTCATGGTGCTATTTCGCCGATGCTTGGAATCGGTCCACACGACATCAAACTCAAGGAACTTATGGTGCGCCTGGAGAAAGATGTCAATGAAGTGATCATTGCGACAAATTCGAGTCTTGAGGGAGAAACCACGGCGATGTACATCAGTAAGCTGATCAAGCCGACAGGAATTAAAGTGACGCGAATTGCAAGCGGAGTGCCGGTTGGCGGCGATTTGGAATACATTGATGAAGTTACTCTTCTTCGCGCATTACAGGGGGGAACGGAATTATAAAGAAAAGGAGACACTATGAACAATTTAGAATTGGAAAAAATCGCGAATGAAATTCGCAAAAGCATTGTAACTGCAGTGCACAGTGCGAAATCCGGACATCCGGGTGGATCATTATCTGCAGCAGATATTTTTACGTATCTGTATTTTGAAGAGATGAATGTAGATCCAAAGAATCCGAAGGATGCAAACCGTGACCGTTTTGTTTTATCCAAGGGACATGTTGCACCGGGTCTGTATTCGACTCTTGCAGAGAAAGGCTATTTTCCAAAAGAAGATCTTGTGACACTTCGTCATACCGGTTCATATTTACAGGGACATCCGGATATGAAACACATTCCGGGTATTGATATGTCAAGTGGATCATTAGGCCAGGGCGTATCAGCAGCTGTTGGTATGGCAGCAGCCGGCAAATTTGATAACAAAGATTATCGTGTATACACACTTACCGGAGACGGTGAAATTCAGGAAGGACAGATTTGGGAGGCTGCTATGTGGGCAGGACACCGCAAACTGGACAACCTGGTTGTTATTGTCGACAACAACAATTTACAGATTGACGGAGAAATCGACAAAGTATGTTCTCCATATCCAATTGACAAGAAATTTGAAGCATTCAATTTCCATACCATCGTAATTGATGGAAATAATTTTGACGAAATCCGTGCAGCATTCAAAGAGGCACGTGAGACAAAGGGTCAGCCGACAGCCATTATTGCAAAGACCGTAAAAGGAAAAGGAGTTTCCTTCATGGAGAATCAGGCAGGATGGCACGGAAAAGCTCCAAATGATGAAGAATACAAGATTGCAATGGAAGATCTTGAGAAGGCAGGTGAAGCATTATGTCAGAAGTAAAGAAAATCGCAACACGTGACAGTTATGGTAACGCATTGGTAGAACTTGGCAAGGAACATGAAGATCTGATCGTATTGGATGCAGACCTTGCCGGTGCTACAAAGACCTGCATTTTCCAGAAAGAATTCCCGGAGCGTCATTGGGACTGTGGTATTGCAGAGTGTAATATGACAGGTATTGCAGCAGGATTATCTACCTGTGGCAAAGTACCGTTCATCAGTTCTTTTGCAATGTTTGCAGCAGGACGTAACTTCGAACAGGTGCGTAACTCTATCGGTTATCCACATTTAAATGTAAAAATCGGTGCAACACATGCCGGCATTTCTGTAGGAGAAGACGGTGCAACACATCAGTGCCTGGAAGACCTTGCATTAATGCGTGAGATTCCTGGAATGGTCGTGATCAATCCGTCCGATGATGTAGAGGCAAAGGCCGCAGTAAAGGCAGCATATGAGCATGTGGGACCGGTATATCTGAGATTTGGACGTCTGGCAGTTCCTGTTATTAACGATACACCAGATTACAAATTTGAAATTGGAAAAGGAATCACATTAAAAGAGGGAACCGACGTAACGATTCTTGCAACCGGACTGGAAGTATCTGAGTCATTAGAGGCTGCAAAAATGCTCGAAGCAGATGGAATTTCCGCAGAAGTAATCAACATCCACACAATCAAACCGTTGGATGAGGAACTTGTGGTTGCATCCGCAACAAAGACCGGAAAAGTCGTAACCGTAGAGGAGCATTCCGTAATCGGTGGACTTGGTAGCGCAGTGGCAGAAGTATTATGTGAGAAAGCTCCAACAAAGATGCTTCGCATTGGTGTAAATGATAAGTTTGGAGAGTCAGGACCGGCAGTAGAACTGATTCATAAGTACGAACTTGATGCAGAGGGAATTTACAAGAAAGTAAAAGCATTCTGCAAATAAAAACAAATAAAATACAAAGAAGAGTTGAGGCACATGCGAAAGCATGTGCCTTTTGTGTCGAAATGCGTCATACGATTCTTCCTGTGGCTTCCATTTTTTTGCAAAATACGCTCCTGTATGTGTGATAGCATAGAGAAAGCTTGGAAACAAAAACGCAGAGATGGACAAGGAGACAGGATATGATCGATATCGAAAACGCAAAAGAACGCGATTTAAAAAACATCCGTCAAATCGGAAATCCAACAGAAGATGATAAAATTTACATAGAAAATGCTGCTTATGCCAGAATTCACGAAGAAGATTACGCGCAGAAGAGAGCGTTTATATTTATGGGACATACCGAATGCAATCAGGGCAAATATGCGACTTTTATAGAGGCTGCAATTCCTGTGAGAGATTTGGAATTTTCGCAAAATATTCCGAAATGGGACAATCATGCGTGGAGCGACATATTCCGGGAAATAAAACGTTCGTATGAAAATTCTATTATCGTAGGATGGGCAATGGATATCAAAGGATTCTCCCCGCGTATGACGACAGAATTGGAACATGTGCACAGAGAACAGTTTGGCGGCGCACATCAGGTGCTTTTTCTGATGGACAGCGTGGAAGGCGATGAATACTTTTATATCAATAAAGGAAACCGTCTGCAACAAAAGGAAGGATTTTACATTTACTATTCGAGAGAATTACGCAAAATGCGCACCGCAGATGTGACAGTAGAATTTCCGAAAATTTCACGTGCCAGAGAAGTTGTGCAGCCACAGGCCAGCGTAAAAGCGCATTACCGGGAAAGTATGCAGGAGAAAAACAGCACAGGAAACCGTAAGGCGAGTTCGTATGCAATGACAGCGGCAATTTTATTATTGTTAGGAATTGTCGGTGCAGGAATCTGGCAGGATCGAATCAAACTGTCCGGGTTAGAACAGGTCATTGAGACGATGAGCCATCAGATCAATACGAAGCACAATGATCCGGAAGTACTTGTGGGAACCCAGTGGAGTGAAGAAACACAAAACAGCCAGGATTCTCAGAATGCGACGAAGGAGACGTATACCGAAACGCTGGATTTGATTCCAATCGAAAATCTTCCTATGGGAGATGTGAAAAAAGAAGATTCCCAGAATACGGAAAATACACAAAAATCCGATACGGTTGATTCGGAGAAGGAAGAAAAGGCGGAAACACAAAAACAGACAAAAGAAAAAAAGAAAACCGAAGAAACAACCAAAACAAATGCCGAGCCAAAATACTATGTGGTGCAGGAAGGAGATACGCTGACTGCAATTTGCCAGAAACAATACGGTTCTACAAAAAAGCTTGCAGATCTGGCCGCAGCAAATAATATGGAGAATTCAGATGAAATTCGTGTGGGGCAGAAATTGCTACTTCCTTAATGGAGGAACGAATGTTATAATTGCACAAGAAGAAACAGGCTTTTATTTGTTTCGCAGAGTACAAGGAGAGAATATCCATGGCAAGCAAAATGGATTTTAAAACAGTCCAGATAGAGACAGACAATGAAAATCTGGAAGAAATTGAAGAAAAAGTAAGACAACACAGACGACATATTATAAGAAGAGTTGTGATCGTAGTACTTGTGATTGCTACAATTATGGTATCCTTTCAGTTGTGGAGTGCGTTACGCAGTTATTCCAGTTATGAAGTGCGCAATAAAACCGAGCGGCAGGATAGTGTGGCGGCTAAATACATGACATTTCTCGGAAAACTCATAGAATATAATAACGATGGAATTGTATACAAAGATGAAGATGATGAACTGATCTGGAACCAGTCGTTTGAGATGAGCACACCGATGGTTTCCATATGTGAGGGATATCTTGCAGTGTATGACCGTGGGGGAACGATGATCTATATTATGACATCGGATGGTCTGACAAAGAAAATTGAGACATCCACACCAATCAGTACCGTGTGCATTGCGAATCAGGGAACAGTTGCAGTTTTGATGAAAGAAGACAATGTATCCACGGTTCGGATGTATGACCGCAAAGGAAAAGAACTTACGAACGGGGAATTCTATGAAGAAAAAGGAAGCTTTCCGGTAGATATTGCATTGTCGAATGATGCACAGAAACTCGCGGTAGATATGCTGGATGTCACAGAGGGCAGTGTGCGTTCAACGGTCAGCTTTTATAATTTTGGTTCTGTAGGACAAAATGAGATTGATAATAACGTTGGAACGTATACATATGATGATACATTTATATCTGAAATCGCTTATGTGGCATCAAATCGGATGATCGCGATTGCGGACAGCGGATATATCGTATTTGAGGGGGCACAAAAACCTGCGCCAAAGCGAGAGGTAAAGTTTGAAACAGAAGTACAGAGCGTATTTTATAATAACAAATATGTAGGAACGGTATATAGCAGCCCGAAGAAGGAAGGGTGCTGGAATATAAAAGTATACGATATGGCAGGAAAAACTGCCATGGAAAATGAAAATACCATAGCATACGACAAAAAAGAATTTCTGGATAACAATGAAATCTGTATACGCAATGCACATGATTGCGAGTTGTACACGATACATGGCATACGCAAATTCTCATATACATTTGATAAGGACATATATAAAATATTGTCAGGCAGTGACAGCCAGAGCTATACCTTTGTACTCAGTGGAGAGAGAGACGAGGTGCGCTTACGATGAATTGGCTATTGATATTGACGGTTCTGTTTGTGGCGGCGAATGTTGTGTGGGGATTTTACCGGGGCTTTTTGCGGGTTATCTATTCCATGGTTGCGTGGATCGTAATTCTGGTGGCAGTATCTTGGCTTTCGCCGTATGTTGCAAATTATCTGACAGAACATACCGGACTGGATACCTATATAGAAGAAGGCTGTAATCAAAAGCTGCATGAATGGGCAGATGCCAAAAAACAGGAAAACCAAAAAGAAGTAAAAGAACACGGAAATGATGCGGGCCTTCCAAAAATAATCCTGCAGAAACTGACAGGAGAAAGCGAAGTTGCGGATCAATTGCTCGAGGACGCAGGCGTTTATGAGGCGATTACGCAAAAATTAGTGCAGATGACCATACAGGGCATCGCATATATTATCGTATTTGTACTTATATTGATTGCGACCAGAATCATATTGATTGCGTTCAAAATTGTGGATAAATTACCTTTGATCGGAGGGATTAACCGGTCGATTGGAGCAGTAGCGGGATTTGTTAAAGGGATGGTTATTGTATGGATTGTATTTGCAGGTGTTGCGATGACAGCCACAACTTCCTTCGGGCAAGAGATTGTTCAGGCAATATATGCGTCGCCGTTACTTATATGGCTATATGAGAATAATCTGATATTGACACTTCTTATGAATATTTTATAAAAGAGTCTGTTGGGCAAAATATGCTGGCTTCAACAGGCTCTTTTCCTTTATAGATAATACAAAGAAAAAATAATATAAAAAAATTGAAATTAATGGTTGACATTGTAAAATGTACATGATATTATATCTAAGCTGACTCGTGAGGCAACAGTGCAAGGCACTGAAAATGCTACATTTTGATGGATTGCTTGTTAGAAAAGCTCACAAAAAAGAGTTAGAAAAAATAAAAAAAGTTGTTGACAAATGATTGCACAGCTGATATACTTAAGAAGTTGTCGCGGTTGACAACAAAACAATGAACATTGATAACTGAACAGTGAAAAACCTTGAAAGATTTTGAGAAATGTGACGATTCGTGAAACGAATCGTTGCCAAGCGACATTTTCGCTTGACGAAAATGTTGTATCATTCAAGAACGC
>URYB01000116.1 GCA_900552085.1 uncultured Lachnobacterium sp. | reverse complement strand
GCTATAATTAATGTCGTTTTTGAAACAAAGTTTAGATAATATTAAGGTTTGGATAAACGAAATAATCGAGAATTCTCGATTATTTCATGGATATTCGTGTTGTAGAGGTTGTAAAGGTCTGTTCCTTTTTCAATCTGGTTGTCAAAAGGAATTACCACATTTCCGCATTTCATCAGTCCCATGCCGCTCTGGGTATTGGTTACGAAGCGGAGCTGTGCTTCTGATACACCGATGACCTCTGCCATTTTTGAGCTGTCCGTATTTGCCTGCTTTAACAGGGCAACAAACTCGGAGTTTGCAAGCATGGTTGTCGCTGTGTAGTTCTGCAACAGATCCACGACATTCTGCGTGATGCCAGTACAAAGACCGCCCTGCTTTCTAACCTTTTTCCAGAGCTGCTGCAAATATTTCGCAGAATACTCCGAATTGAGAAGTACATGGAACTCATCAATATACAGCCATGTTGCCACGCCCCGCTTTCCGTTTGCAATGATACGGTTCTGGATACTCTCCATCATAACAAGCATTGTGATAGGACTAAGCTCCGTACCCAAGTCACAGATACCGTAAACGGTGAAACGGTTATCAACGTCAACGTTCGTTTGATGATTAAAGATGGTCAAAGAACCATTGACAAAAAGCTCTAAGGAAAGTGCAATGTCCTTTGCCTCCTCCTTTGGCTGGTTCATTAAAATCTCATAAAAGTCTGACATGACAGGCACATACTTCTCCCTGCTTCTGGCAATGTCGATATAGAGCTTTCTCACGCATCGGTCAATAATGGACTTCTGGCGGGAGTTAAGGCTCTCACCCATACACTGCTCGCAAAGACCAAGCATAAACTCTCCCTTCTCACGGATCATGCCCTTGCTATCGTTCAAATCAAGACTCCAGACATCCATATCCAGAGGATTCACATAGTTGTCCGTGTAGGTAGACATATTGACTACCGTTCCTCCGTAGGTATGGGCAATGTCAAAATACTCGTTCATCGGATCGATAACGATAATCTCGTCATCCGTTCCCAAAAAGACATTTCCCATTTCCATCTTGCAGAAGAAGGACTTACCGGAACCCGGAACACCGAACACGAATCCGTTTCCATTGATGAGCTTTTTGCGGTTTCCAATATTGATATTCTTCGATACCTGATTGATGCCGTAATAGCACCCGCTTCCATCATTTAATTCCTGCACGTTAAAAGGCATCAAAACAGCAAGGCTCTGTGTCAGCATGGTACGCATGGTTTCCACCTGTCTGACACCGATAGGAAGTGCTGTATTTAATGCCTCTCTCTGTTTCAGATAATGTTCCTCAATGGTAACGGAATTTCGCTTGCCGATGGTTTCCACCGTTTCGGTCATGCTGTCCAATTCTTCCTTCGAGTCTGCCATGAGAATAATTGTGGCTGCCACATAGTAAAGGCACTGGTCATTCTCACGCACATCATCCATGATTTCCTCAATCTCTTTTTTCTCAATTCGCTTGTTATAGGAGATTTCGGAAGAAAAATCATTGTTCTTGTTTCTTACCCTCTGCTGCTTGATAATATCCGACTCAATACCGAGGTATTTCTTCTGAAGGATTTTTGTTGTCATGTCCTTCGGAATCGGTACAACATCAATGCTGGTAATGGAATGAACCGGAAGGGAAGTGATTTCATTTAAGAAACGGTCTGAAAGACTGGAAGGGTATTTTTTGATAAATAATGCCCTGCAATATTTCTTCTCGTCCTTGAAGTAATCCGGGTAGAACTGTATCATACCGTTACACAAATCGTTGAGGAAATCTGCCCCCACTTTTTTGGCTTCCTTGATGTCAAAGTCAAAGCTCCCCTCATCTCCAAGGTGATAGTAGTCATATAACACCTTGATTCTCTCGTTGCCGGAAAGCGGAACAATCTCCGCACCAAGCTCATTGAAAGCCTTGTGAATGGAGGCTTCGATAGTTGCAAACTGTGCCTTTGCCTCCTCAAAGTTCTTGCGTTCAATGGTAATGGTTAAATAACGCTCCTGTTCAATCCCCTGTCTGCCCTCATGGATTTTCTTCTCCATGATGTCATTGTAGATTTTACGGAAACCGTTAAACCCGTCCTCTTTTTCCTGCAAGAATACATAGTCCCTGACCTGCTCCATGTCCTTATTCTTGTTGTTAATTGTGATCTTGAAACTCACATCGAGGGAATTTAAGAACTTGCAGTAACGCTCAAAAATGTCAATCTGCTCGACTTCGTTGGTGGTTGTATAGTTAATATCCTGAAAACGGTAGCACTTGGAAAAACGGTTCTTTGCCACCTCAAAGATACCGTTCTCTGCCACCTTCATAATCTCAATCGTTTCCTGTATGGATTTCGGAGTCTTATAAAGCGGTTCGCTTGCTATTTTCAGTTCCTTAAATCCGTCTGTAAATAAACCCAATTTGACCTCTCTTTCCGCAGCCGGACAATCCCGGCCGCTAAAACCAGAACTGTCCAACCGTGAAAGGTCGGTAGTTACTTACCTTCTGTTACTTCTTAGTGTTTTGCCTCGTAAATCACCGCACAGATAACAGCAGCTACAAGTGCTGCCACAAGACCAAGCATCATTTTCTTTGTTTTTTTCTTCATAGCTTCAAATTCCTCCTGATTTCCTTTTGTCTGGGGAGCTTTACCTCCCTTTTTCTTTTTCTCTGCCACAGTCTTTGCTGCTTCTTCCTGCTGGCACTCTTTTATAACTGCCTCACCTTCCGTTGAAACATAGGTCAGTGGATGATTTGCAAAGAGCATACGCATCTTTCTTCCCATGACTTCATAAAAGCTCATACCGTTAAAGCTGTAAAACCCTCCAAGTGCAATCGGTGCCACCACCGGGATTGCCACATATACGCTGGGCGTTAATCCGATATAGCGGTACAGAAGAAGTACAATGCTTCCCCCCGCCACCACCGAAGCCACGGAAAAGATAAGCTGCTTTGCGGTAAGTCCCATGACCACCGACTCCTTGTAGCGGTCAATGTCCTTGTTAATCTCAATTACCATTGTTTCTGCCTCCTATCTGCTCTTTTCTTTTTCCGGCTTTTTTGCATCCGTCCCGATGCTATGCTCGTAAGCTGCCATCTGTTCAGGACATAACTCCCTAAACTTCTCGGCATTGAACAGATAAAGGGGAAATACACAAAAACCGCTTCTGCCTGTAAGCCCCGTAAATTCACCCAAACCATTCTCCGTCACAAACTTTTCCGCATTGGAAAGATTGTTGGTATCCAGATATCCACAGTAAGCCGGTGCCGGTGCATCAATATTTACAGTCAGACTTCCGTAATGTTCCGGGTATCCCTCCTCATTGGTTAACATGGAGATTGCAATTCTGCCATTGTTCGCATACTGCTGGACTTCAAGCTGAATTTCTGAATCCCCTCCATACTCTGAATGATAGATCAGGCTGTTCTGTGTTTCATGTGTTTCTTTCTGCATCTACTTTTCCTCCTTATAATCCAAGTGCCTTGCTGGTGAGTGACTGCGCTCCTTTTACGCTTCCTACCGTTAGTGCTATGGTAAAGGTCATCTCACACAGATAAATAAGAGTTTGCGCCCAATCCGCATAGTTTCCGGTAAATGACGGTAAGCCTGCACTGATAAAGGCATTACAGATAACAATGGCAAGTGCAATTGTGACCGCCTCAAACACCTCTGACAGAATATTTTGCGTGTAGGTGCTTGCTGTATGAGCCACATTTCGGTTGCCCGCCATTGTGGAGAAAGCAATGGAACCAATAGGCACAATTACCATGATTTTCAAAAACCGAAAATAGACAGTATATATCATAAAAAAGCCGCAGATAATGACAATGACACTTAATAATGCCGCCAATATCAACATAATCAGGCTCTCTCCAAATCCCAGATTCTTGATGACCTCTGCCTGTGTGCTGTCAATGGTAAGCGTCGTATACTGCCCCGCTGACAAGGCATTGACAAGGTTTCCTATCGTTGAAAAAAATGCTTTCATTATTGTGACATTGTTTGCCACAAACCACTCGGCAAGACCAAGACGGATCAGCATACGCAGGATGACTTCAAAACGCATCTCCTCTCTGACATCCACACTCTCCGAGCAGAACCCGATGACAAAGAACAAAACCACAAGGGAAGAACCAACGCCGACAAATATCGGTTCAATGCTCTCCACAACCTGCCACGGACCGCCTCCTTTAAAATTTACCGGGGACTGACCTAACATGGAGAATACAAGGCTGACCTGATTATTCCAGAAGCCAAATACCATCTCCAAAAGGGCAAGTATCTTATCCCCTAGCTTGAAAATATCCACTTATCGTTCACCTCTTTCCTTCCATGAGAGGACGGACAGTTCCTGCCTCCCTCCGTGATAAAGACTTCATGCTTCTTAAAATCCAAGGAAGGTAAGAACTGTGGAAATACCTGCCATCATGACTCCGGCAACGATACCCTTTAAGGCAGAGTTCATTGTGGAAGAATCCTGCTGCTGGTATGCCTGTGCAAACTCCATGACATTCTTGGCAAGGATGATGACGCCCACTGCACCGATAATGGCAATAACAAGGGTTTTCAAGTTATCAAGAGGCTGTGTAATGGCACTGGTATCACCGCCTGCCGCAAAAACTGTCATGGGCATGGTATTTAATGCCATATAACCTGCACTGCAAGCCGCTGCTACTGCCTTCTTTACTTTGGATAATCCTTTGTTTTCCTTCTTTTCTACTACTGCAACTTCATTTTTACGCATAATCTTTAATCTCCTTTTCTGTGTTGGACAGAAATTATGAAGACTAAGACGGAAAGGAATCTATATCATTCCAATCCGGCTCAATCTCCGAATGGAATGGTACACATCCCTTTCTGTCTTGTTATCTGTTATCTATAAAAACGGGACTTCCCCGTAATGAAAGTAAACCGGGCTTTCTCCGGTGCGTTATGCCTTGAATCACCTCCTTTTAAGCACAAAAAAGCAGCCCAAATTGGTCTGCTTTATCATTCATCAAATATTCATTTAATACTACTTCCATTATTCCACTCGTAAGCATCCTGCCTTCCCTACAGTACAGAAAATGTCACACATATTATATCACGGGTTCATATATCTTTTAGCGATATCTAACACGTTCTGCCGCGGGCTCCAATTTTGATAATTAAACAAATTACCAAAATGATACGAATCTACGCTGACGGAAAATCGATCTACTGGAACATATAAGAGAGTATCTGTCACAGTGGCATCTGGGCGTATAATCGAAAAATCCAACCACTCGTTAAGGTTATCGTTTTCATCTACCACATATCTGTAATTCGTGGCTGTAAGCAAGTAACCTTCATTATTTTCTAAATAAACATGTCCTTTGACTTTACTATCTTTTAGAATCAATCCAAGCTGGGTAAGATGTCTGTATAATGTGGTGTTTTTCCTTATTATCATGTGATACAACGGAAAACCAGCGAAACTGTAGATTAAGTACCACGGTATATTATAAATCGTTGCATCAATATAATTATACGCTCGCATGACTACATAGTTTTCTGCGAGAGTTTCAGCCATAGTAAGAGTTATATAAATACCTGTTTCCTCTTGCAACAAATAGATAGCTTTATCATAATGCTCTTTAGCAATCTTAAATAATTCCTGTCTTTGTGGTTCTTCTGTCTCAGGAACATATTCTTTTATATAATTAGCTCTTTTTTTGTGATAAGGGCAATTCTGAAACTTGTATTCATCATACTGAACTACATTAGGAATATTAATTCCTTTAGCATGTCTTGCATGGGGAGCAACATCGATTTTCTTGTAAATACCAAGAATAGCGACGGGATTATTACATCTCGGACATAACGCTAAGTGTTTTGTCTCTCCATCAACTACCTGTATATAGCCTAGATTATTCCCAACCCGCTCTTCATATTTTGTTTTAAAATCCTTATCAGCAAAGGATAAAACCGGTTCATAGTTAGTGGTAAATTTAATCTCTTTCATGATATTGCCTCCTTTGATCGACTTTATTTTGTTTTCTTAAATTCTACCATAAGGATATCATTTCCGTAAAGTGTAGACATCTGCAACCACCATTTATCGCCGATTTCAGGAATTTCCCCCATCTTTTCAAGCAATCTCAAACATGTCAGTAAATCCTTAAAACCAACCAAAAAGACATTGCCACCTTGCTGCATCTGAAAATAATATTGGTCTCTCTCAGGAATAAAGCCACCCTCTGACTTAAATGTTTCATCATCTTGTATTGCTGCCCCTGTAAGCATAGCTACTTTATTTCTATCTAACCATTTCTTCATGTTATAAGCTCCTTTTCATTTAATATTATTGCTCTGAGTTTGGAAATCCTCTAATGGCTAGCTATTTGTTTTAAGCGCCCGGTAGGTTCGTCTGATTTCCCTCATTTTCGCTACATCCGTTTCCGGATAGAATACCGCAAGGATTTCTTCCTTTGTCATGCCAAGAGCCATCATCTTATGAAGCTCCTCTTTCTGCTCTTTGGAATACTGCCACTGAGCCATACGGTTCATAATGGTATCTTCTCCGGCAATCTTGCGTTTGGATGTGCCTGCCCCACCGGAACCGGAAGGCTTTGCTTCCTCTCCGGTTTCTTTAGTATCTTCCTCCTCCGGTGCATACTATAATTCATTATCCTGCTCTTTGTTAAGCTTCTCCCTCTGTTCCTTTTCATCAAGGCTTAAAAACCGCTTTCGCATATCAAGCTCTGTCAGCACACCAAACTCCTCATAGGTCAGAGAGTCAATGTAGACATTTTCCCCCTTTTCCTTCAAGCCCTCATAATAGGCTAATGCTTTGGGTGACAGTATCCTGTATGGCTGTTCTTTGACACTTCCCTGACTGTAAGGGACATGGACATAAGGCTTACCTTTTCCGTCTGCGGTCTGTGAGAAAGCAGGGTGTGCAAACGGAATATACTTGTTATCCATAATCGGATCGAATCCACGGATAAAGATGAGGCATTTCTTGTTATCCAGCTTTCTTACCTCATCCGTGGTAAACAGTTCCCTTCCAAGTACATCATAGTTCCGGCTGGAGCTGCCCTGTCTGCCTTTGGTTTCCCCGCTGGACTTCTTGTCAATCGTCCCTTTTCCAAGAAGCTCCGACACATACTTATGGGTACTCTGTTCGTTACCGCCAAGATAGATAAACGTATCGCAGTTGCCGGGGATTGTTTCCCAAGTATCCTTGAACAATGCTTTAAGCTGTGCAAAGTTCTGGATAATGATGATACTGGAAATCTCCCTGCTTCGCATGGTTGAAAGCAGGGAACAGTAGTCATCCGGCAATGCGACATTGGCAAATTCGTCCAGCATGAATGTCACATGAATTGGCAGTCTGCCGCCGCAGTTAAAGTCAGCCTGATAGTACAGCTCCTGAAAGATCTGTGTGTAGAGCATTCCTATGATAAAGTTGTAGGACTTGTCAGAATCCGGGATGACACAGAAAAGAGCTGTCTTTGTCTCACCGTCTCCGTTCACACCGATACCCAGCTCCGCAAGTTTTAAGTCATCCTTTGACATCATACGGAGTACCTGTTTGTTTTCCAGAAAGGCAAGTCTTGAGTTTGCGGAAATGATGATGGAACGGACGGTATCGCCTGCACCCCTCATACATTTGTTGTACTGTTTCACCGCCGGATGGGCTGCACCAAGCGGCGAGGTTTCCTCCAGAAACTTCATACGGATGTCAAGCTTGGAAGGCTTGTTCTGCTCTGTTACCTCCGCTTCACCAAGATATTCTCTCGGAATCTCTAAGCCAATAAAATCAAGGCTTTTGGATTCCTTTTTT
>URYB01000115.1 GCA_900552085.1 uncultured Lachnobacterium sp. | reverse complement strand
CAAGGTCATCCTGCCCATTTGCTATCGTTTTCAAATAAGAAAGCATATCTTTTACTTCTTTACGGGAGTAGAAATTTACACCACCGACAATCTTATAAGGAATGTTGGATGCAATAAACCGTTCCTCAAAAAGACGCGACTGTGCATTGGTACGGTACAATACTGCACAATCCTTATACTGATACTCGCCTTTTCGGACACGACGCATAATATCTCTTGTGACATAATCCGCCTCTTCATTTGCCGTATCCAGCTGCTCGAACTGAATTTTGTCTCCTGTTCCGTTGTCTGTCCAGAGACTCTTTTCTTTTCGTCCCACATTATTCGCGATCACCCCGTTGGCGGCATCGAGAATATTCTGCGTGCTGCGGTAATTCTGTTCCAATTTTATGACAGTCGCATCCGGAAAATGCTTCTCAAAATTCAAAATATTGTAAATATTGGCTCCACGGAACTTATAAATTGACTGGTCGTCATCACCGACTACACAGAGGTTTTTATATTTGTTCGCCAGCAGACGGATCAGCTCGAACTGCGCCGTATTGGTATCCTGATACTCGTCCACCATAATATAGCGCAGACGTTCCTGATATGCATTCAAAACTTCGCCATCCAGCTTAAAAAGTTCCACGGTTTTCATGATCAGATCATCAAAATCCAACGCATTGTTCTGTCTGAGCACCTGCTGATACTCGCGATAAACCTGCGCCTGGATCCGCTTGGCATAATCTCCTGCTGCGCGTGTTTCAAACTCGATTGGATCGATCAGTTCATCCTTTGCCGAAGAAATAACTGAAAGAAACATTTTTTCCTTATGTATCTTGGTATCAATATTCAAACGCTTGCAGATATCTTTCATCAGTGTTTTCTGATCATCTGCATCGTAAATCGTAAAATTTGTGCTGTATCCCAGCCGATCAATATAGCGGCGCAAAATGCGGACACAGGTGGAATGAAACGTGGAAACCCAGATACTTTCCGAACCGTATCCTACCATCTTATCAATACGCTCCCGCATCTCCCCCGCAGCTTTATTTGTAAATGTAATGGCCATAATATTATATGGATTTACTCCAAGTTCATCGATCAGATAGGCTGTACGGTGGGTAAGAACCCTTGTCTTTCCCGAGCCGGCTCCTGCCAGGATCAAAAGCGGTCCTTCCGTGGTCATGACCGCCTGCTTCTGTTGTTCATTCAGTGTATCAAGTAAACTCATTTGCCTCTCCGTTCTGTTCTTGTTCTATTTATTGCAATACATATGTGGGTATTATAACATACAATATGTAAAAACAGAACATACATTCTCGCTCTTTTTATAAAAAATTAATTGGAAAAAACTTGTCATCTAGTTTTTGATACTATATAATGTGTTTTGAGGTGATTTTTGTGGGAAATGATTTAAAAGACTTTCTTGCACAGTTGCAGGAAAAACTCAAATCGATCGATTATGTCAAAACCGAAGACATTCCAAATATCGGATTATATATGGATCAGGTCACAACCTTTATGGATGAACAGTTAGAAGCCTGCAAGCGCTATGACGATGACAAGATTCTGACCAAGACCATGATTAACAATTATGCAAAGAATAATCTGTTACCTGCTCCGGAGAAGAAAAAATACTCCAAGGAACATGTACTGACGTTACTTTTCATCTACTATTTTAAGAATCTTCTTAGCATCAGTGATATTCAGGCTTTGCTGAATCCACTCACAGACAGCTATTTTGGAAACAAAGATGATTTTAATATGGAAGATGTATATAATGAAGTTTTTCATCTGGAAAAAGAAGAATCCGGAAAATTATTAAAAGATCTGGGAAAGAAATACTTTATTGCCCAGCATACTTTTGAGCAGTTCCCGGAAGAGGACCGCAGTTTTCTTCAGAAGTTCAGTTTCATCTGCCTTCTCAGTTATGATGTCTACATCAAAAAAATGGTAATTGAAAGCATGATTGATGAACTACATCAAACAGAGTCTTCCAAAAAGGATACTTCATCCAAATCCGAGAAAAAGAAAGATGCATCCAAATAATAAAATAGCAAGGAAAAAGACAGCCTGATGTTTCGTTCATCAGACTGTCTTTTTTACACTAAACTTCTTTTTTCTCTTCTTTCAAACGGTTAAACACCATATCATAACCATCGTTTCCGTAATTCAGGGAACGGTTTACACGGCTGATCGTCGCAGTCGAAGCGCCTGTCTTCTCCGCAATATCCAGATACGTTCTCTGATCTCTCAGCATGCCCGCAACTTCAAAGCGCTGGGACAAAGACAACAATTCATTCACCGTGCATACATCCTCGAAAAAGGTATAGCACTCTTCTTTATTTTCAAGACATAATATTGCATCAAACAAGTGATCAACAGCTTCTGTTCTAAGTTTCTTGCTCATTGCATTTCCTCTCTTCTTTGTTTTCTTGTAACTATCCGGACTGTACATACTGCAAAGCAGTCAGAATAGCTTCCCTGTTTTTGTATTTTAACATATTAAAGTTTTAAAGTAAACAGATTTCTTGCACAATTATCCCATTATGTTATAATGAAATTCGATAACACATTTTATCGTAATAAAGTAGATTGGAGATACAAAATGCGTAAAGTAGGTTACTTTTTTTCTGGTTTTTTACCGATTATTGTCGCAACTGCCATACAGTTGCTTGCCACATTCTTTCTGACGGGAATCGCTATGATTTCTCTGCTTATTACCAAGGAGGCGTTTTCTATGGACCTCCTGCTTGATATGCTTACCGACAGTTATTTCAGCACAGGCATCATGGTCATCTACTCTATCACCTGTATTGTACTCTTTGGACTATATTACTATCATGCCTGTGGAGGCGAATACCTGCCGAAACCATCCAAGACATTTGATATTTTACAGATTCTCGGAATTGTTGTACTGATTCCCGGCTCACAGTTTGCATGCAGCTACCTCATCGGAATCGTTTCCATGGTCTTTCCTGAATGGTTGAAACAATACCAGGATCTGATCGACTCTGCCGGACTTACTTCAGACATTACAATTGCAATGTTATGTTATTCTGTTATTCTGGCACCAATCGGAGAAGAATTGATTTTCCGTGGTGTTACCATGCGACTTGCCCGCAGAGCATTGCCATTCTGGCTTGCCAACATTTTTCAGGCATTGATGTTTGGTATCTTCCACATGAACTGGATTCAGGGCATCTATGCATTTGCACTCGGTCTTCTTCTTGGTTATGTATGTGAAAAGGGAGGAAGCATTTACTACTCCCTCCTCATGCACATCCTGTTTAATTTCTGGGGAACCGTTCTCGAACAGCTTCTCGGCAACTTTGGTTCAACAATATTTACCGCGTTGCTTATGCTGCTGATCATGATTGTATCACTTACCCTCGGACTCGTTCTCTTCTCCGTCGGTGGCAAAAACAAAGCTGCCAGAATCAAGGCAAAACAGTTTGCCAGCATTCCGACAGCCCAATAATATCGAACTTTTTTAATTCTTACCATCACGATTCTTTCGGATGGTAAGAATTATTTTATATTCATAATAAATCGTCACAAGCAAAAGCAGGCCTATGATAATAAGGCTGTACGCATCCTGCATCTGTCTTCCGATCACATCTGCGACACATGGAATCATCAGCCCTACTACAAAAATCAATTTGACCAGGCGAATCATACGAAGCGAATAGATTCGGATTTTTCCCACACACATCTGCGCCGGAATACGGTTAATTCTCTCCGGATGATTGCTCAGAATCGTCAGTCCTGCATATACCAGCACAAGTCCTACAATATTACAAATATATTTATATGGTGCTACATGATAGGTGATTCCATAGAACACCTGCATTCCAATATACAAAATGCCAAGCAAAATTCCCACAGCCTCTGCTAATATTGCCGGCACAGTCAAATCTTCTTTTTTCATTTTCCTTCCATCGCCTTTCTATCCTACATCTGAAAACTTCTACTGTATTTTTTTAATATGAACAATTCAAAATCTCATGCAATTCATCCTAACACATTTCCAAAAGAAACGCACCTGTTTTAACAATTTTTCTGTTCGGAATTATTGAAATCTAATATGTGTGTGTTATAATGAAATGCGGATTAGAATACGAACCAATATAAAAGGAGATAACATGAAAGAACTGATTTTACCAAAAGATTATAAATCCGAATTAAATCTTCACGATACACAGCTCGCAATCAAGACCGTCAAAGATTTCTTTCAGGCCCTGCTCGCACAGAGACTGAATCTTACCCGCGTATCTGCACCACTTTTCGTAGATCCGGCAACCGGTCTTAACGATAACTTAAACGGTTACGAGCGCCCTGTCACCTTCGGAATCAAGGAGCAGGATGATAAATCCGCAGAAGTTGTTCATTCTCTTGCAAAATGGAAACGTTACGCTTTAGAGAAATACGGATTTGGCTTAAACGAAGGAATCTACACAGATATGAATGCCATCCGCCGCGACGAGGATACCGACAATATCCACTCTATCTTCGTAGATCAGTGGGATTGGGAAAAGATCATCAGCAAAGAAGACCGCAACATTGACTATTTAAAAGAAACTGTACGTACCGTATACAAATGTCTCCGCAAGACTGAGCAGTATATGGCCATCCAGTACGATTACATTGATCTGACTCTTCCAAAGGACATTTTCTTTATTACATCCCAGGAATTGGAAGATATGTTCCCTGACAACACACCAAAGGAACGCGAATACTACATTACCAAAGCCAAAGGCGCTGTATGTGTTATGCAGATCGGAGATACATTAGCTTCCGGTGAGCCACACGACGGACGTGCCCCGGACTACGATGACTGGGCATTGAACGCTGACATTTTAGTATACTATCCGGTACTTGATATTGCATTGGAACTTTCTTCCATGGGTATCCGTGTAGACAAGAAAGCGCTTCTCTCCCAGTTAGACAAAGCCGGCTGTCCGGAACGCAAGGATCTTCCTTTCCAGAAAGCCATCATCGAGGAGAAGCTTCCTTACACCATCGGTGGAGGAATCGGTCAGTCCCGTATCTGTATGTTCTTCCTGCGCAAAGCGCACATCGGTGAAGTGCAGAGTTCTCTCTGGCCGGAAGAAGTGATCGCAGCATGCGAAAAACATGGTATTCAGTTACTGTAATTACATAAACCTACCAAATAAAAAGCTGGCGCACAGATTTCTGTGTACCAGCTTTTTTGTTTTATTATAATGTCTCCAATTCACTCTTCCAAAGTGTTGCGCACGCATCACTTGGCATACGAAGATCTCCTCTCGGTGATACCGCAACCGAACCGACTTTCGGGCCATCCGGCAGACAGGATCTCTTGAACTGCTGTGCAAAGAAACGGTGATAAAATGTTTTCAGCCATTTCAGGATGAAATCATCTTCATAGGTTCCTGCAAATGCAATACGCGCAAGACGGTAAATCTTTGCCGGAGTAAATCCCAGGCGCAGCATATGGTACAGGAAAAAGTCATGCAATTCGTACGGTCCTACCAGATTCTCTGTCTTCTGGGAAATCTTTCCATTCTCCGGTGGAAGGAGTTCCGGTGATACCGGTGTATCCAGTACATCCAGCAATGTCTTCTCCAGCTCCGCGTCCTGACAGGTGTCTGCATAATACTGTACAAGATGCCGCACAAGTGTCTTTGGAACGGACGCATTCACCGCATACATGGACATGTGATCTCCGTTGTAGGTTGCCCATCCAAGTGCAAGTTCCGACAAATCTCCGGTCCCAATTACCAATGCATTGTTTTTATTTGCAATATCCATCAAAATCTGTGTGCGCTCTCTTGCCTGCGAATTTTCATATGTCACATCATGTACGGCAGGATCCTGTCCAATATCAGAAAAATGTACATTTACCGCATTTTTAATATCGACTTCAACAAACGTTGCTCCAAGACATTCGATCAGTTTTACAGCGTTGTCATATGTCCGGTCGGTCGTTCCGAATCCCGGCATAGTAACAGCAATGATTCCCTTGCGGTCTTTGCCTGATAGATCAAAGGCACGCGCTGTCACAAGAAGCGCCAGTGTGGAATCAAGTCCGCCCGAAATACCGACTACTGCATTGGCATTCGTATGTTCCAAACGCTTTTTTAATCCCATCGCCTGAATCATAAGGATCTCATCGCATCGTTTCTCTCTCGTATTCTTATCGCCCGGAACAAACGGTGCCGGATCTACAAAACGTGTCAGCTTTGTTTCTTCCATTTTCAATGAAAACGCGATGTCCGTGTGTGTGTCCTCCGTTTCAAACGTTGTCATTCTCCGGCGTTCTTCGGTAAGTTTCTCCACATCAATCTCCGAATAGATCACACCATAGGTAAAACGCTTTGATTCCGCGAGAATATGACCATTTTCCGCAATGATATTATGTCCGGAGAAAACGAGATCCTGCGTAGATTCTCCCTCGCCCGCAGAAGCATAGATATAGGCAGCCAACAGCCGGGCAGCCTGGCCAGCCACAAGTTCTCTGCGGTAGCTGTCCTTACCGGTAATTTCGTTTGATGCCGACAGATTGACAATAACTGTCGCCCCTGCCAAAGCATGTCCGATACTCGGCGGATTCGGTGTCCATAAATCTTCACAAAGTTCCACACCAATGCGGAGTCTGCGCATATTGTCACAGGTGAACAACAGATCTCTGTCTACCGGAACAACGCTGCCATCCGAAAGTGTCACTTCGGTGCAAAGTTCCGCACCCGGGGTAAAATGCCGCCGCTCATAAAACTCATTATAATTTGGAAGAAAGCTCTTTGGCACCATGCCAAGTACTTCTCCTCCCGAAATCACAGCTGCCATATTATAAAGCTTTCCATTGATTTCATAAGGAAGTCCGACGAAAAAGATTCCATCCATTGTGGCACTGCATTCTGCAATCTGCAATAGTTCTTCTTCTGCTCCCTGTAATAATTTTTCCTGTAAGAACAAATCCTGACAGGTATATCCGGTAATGCAAAGTTCTGGAAATACTACGATTTTTGCGCCTTCCTTTGCACACTCTTCCATATAACTGCGAATCAGCTTTCCGTTATATGCCGTATCTGCCACCTTAATCTTTGGGGTAACTGCTGCAACTTTTACAAATCCCTGTTTCACGCTCTCAGCTCCTTTAACTCATCGATATCAAAATTGTATGCCTTATTGCAAAACTGACATTTTACTTCAATGCTCTCTCCATCGTTGATAATGGAATCCATATCTTTTTTACTGATGGTAGACAATGCTCTTGCCACGCGCTCCTTGGAACAGTCACATACAAATGCTGCCGGAATCTCATCCGTAATTGTAAGATCAAAATCACCAAGAATCTCTTTTAAAATATCTTCCGGTGTCATGCCACGCTCTATCATCATGGTAACAGAATCGATCTCTGCGATACGCTTCTCCAACTTATCAATAATCTCATCACTTGTAAAAGGCATCAGCTGGATAATAAATCCTCCTGCCTGTTTTACGGTATTGTCTTTGTTCATCAATACGCCAAGTCCCACAGCCGACGGAATCTGCTCCGAAGTAGCAAAGTAATAGGTCAGATCCTCTGCAATCTCTCCTGTCTGTAACTGGCACTGTCCCACATAAGGCTCCTTCAGCCCCATATCCTTTATGACACTTAAAATACCAAGATCAAGTGCTCCTCCTACGTTCAGATGTCCCTCTGCATTTGGTGGAAGCTCTACCATCGGATTGCTTGCGAATCCTTTTACATTTCCATGGGAGTCAGCGGTAACCGTAAGTCCCTTCGCCGGTCCGCTGCACTGAATCTGCAACGTAAGCAGATCCTTCTCCCCCTTGAGCATCACGCCCATCATCGCTGCTCCGGAAAGCAGCCGACCGAGCGCTGCCGTCATAATCGGTGATGTGTTGTGATCCTTTCGCG
>URYB01000114.1 GCA_900552085.1 uncultured Lachnobacterium sp. | reverse complement strand
CAGTTTTCCTGTCATCGCATTTTTCAGATTCTTTTCATATCCCATCCGTCGAATAATGTATTCCTGCAACACATTCTGTTCATCGAGATATTTTTGATTTGCTGCACCATAAGCCATCTTTGCCTGTGTTTCCAGTTTCAGTTTAATATCCAGTATATTCTGCATCTGGTAGACAAATTTTGCCATACGCTACATCCCCTTCAACCACATTAATTTTCGAACACTTTTGCAAGTAATTCTATTTCTTCATCAAACGTAAATTTTTCGTCCGTTCCCTGGCACAAAAATGCATTAACATCTTTAATTTTTCGGATTGCATAATCAATATCCGGATTGGAGCCATTCTTATACGCACCGATATTGATCAGATCTTCCGCTTCATTGTATGTCGCAAGCACATTTTTCAATTTGCCCGCCAATGCTTTGTGTTCCTTAGTAACAATAGAATTCATGACACGGGAAATGCTCTGCAAAATATCAATGGCCGGGTAATGATTCTTGTGACCGAGTTTGCGATCCAGCATAATATGTCCATCCAGAATTCCTCTTGCCGTATCTGTAATCGGTTCATTAAAATCATCACCATCTACCAATACCGTGTAGAGTCCTGTAATAGAACCTTTATCATTTGTTCCCGCGCGTTCAAGAAGCTTTGGCATTTCCGAATATACACTCGGCGGATATCCTCTTGTAACAGGTGGTTCTCCGGATGCGAGACCGATTTCTCTCTGCGCCTGTGAAAATCGTGTCATCGAATCCATCATCAACAAAACATCTTTTCCCTGATCACGAAAATACTCTGCAACTGCCGTCGCCGTTTTTGCACATTTATTGCGGATCAGTGCCGGTTTATCGGAAGTTGCAACAACAACAACAGATCTCGCCATGCCTTCCGGACCAAGATCTCGTTCAATAAACTCACGCACCTCTCGACCGCGCTCACCAATCAGCGCAATCACATTAACATCCGCCTTCGTATTGCGGGCAAACATGCCAAGCAGCGTACTTTTACCTACACCAGATCCGGCAAAAACGCCAATTCTCTGGCCTTTTCCAACTGTAATCAAGCCATCTACTGCCTTAACTCCCAACGGCAAAACTTCGCTGATAATTTCACGATCCATAGGATCCGGCGGTGCCTGTTCCAACGGATAATATTCTCCATGAACTTCTTTCTCACAATCGCTGAGACGTCCAATTCCATCCAGCGTATGTCCCAAAAGTTCATCGCTCACCAAAACAGACAATGGATGCCCGGTATTCTCTACTACGCATCCAACGCCAACACCTTCCACACTGTCTACCGGCATCAGAATTAACTTGGAATCATGAAATCCTACCACTTCAGCAATCACATGTTCCTTCTGATCTTCTCCCGGATATATCCTGCACAAATCCCCCAGGCGTGCTTTCGGTCCAACTGATTCAATTGTAAGTCCGACTACCTTTGCAACTTTCCCATAACTTTTGTAAAAAGTCCGATCCATAAGCTGCAAATATTTTTTTGCCTTCTCAATCACAAATATGCTCCATCTTTATACAAGCGACTTAATATCTTTTAAAAGGTTTTCAAGCTGTGTATCGATTCCACAGTCAAACACGCCAAATGAAGTCTCTATCTTGCATTGTTCATCCTGCAATTTTGCATCATGAACAAATTCTATTGATACTTTCTGTCCAACGATTTCGCGAATTTCTTCCATATGTGCTTCAATGATTTCACGGTTTGCTTCATTTACATGAATGCGAACTTCATCTCCCACTTCAATATCCATCAGCACATTTCTTACCAGCGAATATAAAATTTCGCGTTTCTTTTCAAATTGAATTCGGAAAACTTTGTCAAAAACCTGAATCACTGCATCAACAATATCGCCTTCCATTTCATTGATATTTTGCTCATACTGTGCTTCCAGTTCCTGTTTTCGTGCTTCCAACCCCTTTTCTTTTTCGCGGTACTGCGCTTCCAAAGCTGCTTCCTTTTCTTTTCCACCCTCTGCATAGCCTAATTGCTTCTGTTCTTCCATCAGCTTATTGGCTTTTTCCCCTGCATTCTGCAGAATCTGCTGAGCGTTCACCTGAGCATTTTCAATAATGCTCTGGGCTTCTCTTTTAGCAACCTCAAGTGTCACCTGGCGTATTTTTTCCGCCTCTGCTTTAATTTTTTGTATTTCCTGTGCCGGATCTCCGGTCGGAAGTGCTGCAATTCCATCCAGTTTCGGCATAATCGGTAATTCTTTATGTATATTAACTTCATTATTATGAAGGCGCGATTTTTCAAGTCTTTGATCCGAATTGATAATGCGTTTTCCTCCATCTGAATTAACAACATAACATTGCTTTAACAGATTAGACAACGATATCATCACCTCCACCACGGGAAATTACGATTTCACCAGCATCTTCTAACTTACGAATGATATTAACAACTTTCTGTTGTGCTTCTTCTACATCCTTCATACGTACCGGTCCCATGAAATCCATATCCTCTTTGATCATTGCAGCCAGACGCTTAGACAGGTTCTTAAATACAACATTCTGTACTTCCTCAGACGTATTCTTAAGAGCAAATTCAAGGTCAGCATTCTCAACATCACGCAACACGCGCTGTATTGCACGATCGTCCAGCAACAAAATATCTTCGAACACGAACATTTTCTTCCGGATTTCGTCTGCAAGTTCCGGTTCTTCGATTTCGAGAGATTCCATAATATGTTTTTCCGTTCCTCTGTCAACGCTGTTCAAAATACTTACAATTGCATCGATACCACCAACAATTGTGTAATCCTGATTAACAAGAGAAGCCAGCTTACGTTCCAATACACTTTCTACTTCTTTGATCACATCCGGTGATGTACGATCCATCGTCGCAATTCTCTTTGCAACGTCTGCCTGTTTTTCCGGCGGAAGCGCGCTCAAAACAAGTGATGCCTGTGCCGGTGCCAGATAAGACAGGATCATAGCAATCGTTTGTGGATGCTCATCCTGAATAAAGTTCAGCAGCTGGCTCGGATCCGTCTTCCGAACAAATTCAAACGGCCGTACCTGTAAGGAAGCCGTCAGTTTTGCAATAACTCCCTGTGCCTTATCGCTGCCAAGAGCTTTCTCCAGCAATTCTTTTGCATAATTAATACCGCCCTCTGCAATATACTGTTGCGCAAGGCAAACCTGATAATATTCATCTAAAATATCTTCTTTTGTCTGCGGTGAGACACTTCTTGTATTTGCAATTTCAAGGGAAAGTTCTTCAATTTCATCCTCTTTGAGATGTTTGAAAATAGTAGCTGCCTTCTCTGGTCCCAATGTAATTAATAAAATTGCAGCTTTCTGCACTCCTGTATACGACTCACTCATGCTCTACTCCCAGTCCTCATTTAACCAGTTGCGCAACAATAATGCTGCCGCATCTGGATTTTCATCCACAAATTTTTCTATCAGTAGCCTTGTCTCTGATTTTTCAGAGTATCCGATATCTTCTAAATCATCCATCGTATCTGTCGTAGACTGCAAAAGCGCATCGACAGAAAGCTCTGGTTCTGCTTCCTCTTCGTTCTGTTTTCTGGTACTTCTGAACACAACAAAACCAAGCAGTGCAAAAATCAATACCGCAAGTGCGATCTGTAAAATATCGGACAAGCCAATGCCTTTGCTGCTGGATTCTACGAATTGTGGTCGTTCATAGCATACAAAAGAAATCTGATTCGTATTAAATCCCGTAGATTTTGCAATCAGATCGATATAATCCTGGTCCGCGGTTACCTGAACCGGATCACTGTGCGCAGCCTTGAACTCATCAAATGTCATATTGTCTAACTGGCCACTTGCCTTGAGTTCATCTTCATCATAAACAACCCATCTCGTTGCAGATACTGCAACCGAACAGGTATCATAATTAATCACGCCACCATTGTTGATCGTTTTTGTATTTTCTTCGTTTGGCGCATATACCGTATCCGTGTCGGTGATGCTTGATTCCGTAATTTCGCCATCCTGTGTTACATAAGTTGGCGTATCGTCATTAGAGTCCGTTCCTGGAACCGCAGCCTGTCCGCCGGTTGCATCAGAAGTATATTCGGATTTGCTTGTAATTTCTCCGTTATCCATTCCATCGTTGTGTGAATATACTTTTGTTTCCTTTTCTACCTTGTCAAAAGACATATCCAGATTTATTCCGACCTGAACATCCGAAAAGATTCCAGATTGAACAAGAACATCTTTGATATTCTGTTTGACCATATTCTGTGTTTTTTCTTTTGCGCTCAGATTAGAAGACAAAACCGCCGACGCAGAGTCCTGATCCGCTCCCGAATATAAGAGTTTTGATGTCTTCTGATCCAGAATTGTAATCTTTTGCGTTGAATCATTTCCAAGCTGTGTTGCAACAAATCGTGCAATAGAATATGCCTGATCTTCATCCATATCACCATTTAGAGCAAGTGATACGCTGGCTGAACTCTCCTGCATCTGTGAAAGGAGTGTTCCATCATCTGTCGGAACATCCAACGCAACTGTAGCAGAATCAATCAGATCATTTGCCGCCAGATCCGTTGCCAGTTTTTCTTCCATATAATTCTTGTATAATTTCTGTTTGTCTGACTCCGTCGTAGACATGCTTCCGTTTACAACGCTCGAAAGATCCGGGCCGGAAAGTGAATATCCGGCTGTTGCAATATCATTGGATCCAAGCAGCATATTTGCTGCACTTTCATCTTTTACATTAACTTCAAAATGTGTAGAATTTGATACTTTATAATCAATTGTACCATCCGAATCAAGTAAATCTTTTACCTGACTGGCCACTTTTGTATTTTCACAATCAATCAGCGTCGTATAGGAAGGTTTGGTTACAACAACATATAAAATTACAAGCGCAACTATCACAATTGCTGTCAGACTAAGCATAAGTGCTCTCTGCTTGTTGTTAAATTTCTTCCACCATGCGACCACACGATCGATTATTTTCTGTAACTGTTCCGGCATGTTATCCCCTCACTCGCCTATTATACAGACATCTGCATAAGTTCTTTGTATCCATCAACTAATTTGTCTCTCACCGCCACCGTATACTGCAAAGCAATATTTGCCTTCGTCTCTGCGATAAGTAAATCATGAGTATTATCTGATTCTCCGAGTGCGAATCGGATTTCCTCCGACTCTGCCTTGTTTTGGAGATCATTTGTCTCATCTACCGACTGCATCATTGCAGACAGGATGGAATCAAAGCTGTTCGTTTTGTTGTCATCATCAAAAGATGATTTCTGTGTATATATATTTGAATAAACCGGTGACACACCATTCAATGCTGAAATGTCCATTTCTTTTTCCTCTTACAATCTATATTTATATTCATAAATAATGAATTTACTGGCCAATAGACAATCCCGTCTGTGCCATGCTCTTACTTGCTTCAAACGCGGTAGCATTTGCCTCATATGCGCGCGTAGAATCAATCAGGTTTGTCATTTCTGTAACGGTATTGACATTCGGATATGAAACATAACCGTTTTCATCCGCATCCGGATTGGCCGGATCATACTCCATCACAAAATCTGTCTCATAATCTTCACGAACAGAGGTAACTTTCACACCATTACCAATCGCTGCATTTTTTGACGCAGAATAATACTGGGAAAACGGTGTCACATTGCGTTCTCCAAAAGTAACAACCTTTCTGCGATATGGTCCACCGCTCTCTGTCGAAGTTGTATTAACGTTTGCTATATTTTCTGCAATAATATCCGTACGAAAACGTTCTGCAGTCATTGCAGATGCACTGATATTAAATGACTGAAACAATGCCATATTTCATTCCTCCTTAGCTGATTACTGATTTCATGCGACTGAACTGATTATTAATCCCCGCAGTAATTCCCTCATAACGGATCTGCTCAGAAGCATACTCCACCTCTTCCGAATCAATATCTACGTTACTTCCATCCAGACGATACGAATAATTTGTCAGATCCGTATACACAGATGGATTCAGGTGGTCCAGATTGGCATGATCAATTTTATAGTCCAACGACGTGTGTTTGCAACGCCCTAATTCTTCTTTCAGGGTGCTCTCGAAATCGAGATCTTTTCTCTTATATCCAGGTGTATTTACATTAGCAATATTGTTTGCAAGAACCGACTCTCTCTTCCAGCTTGCATCCGCTGCCTTGTCTAATACATTGATGTAATTAAATGCATTTGTACTTAACATAGTTCTCCCTTCATATAGTACCCCTAATTATTCTATCATACTAATTATAGTATACTTCTTTCAAAAAACAAGTGCTTTTTTCCCAAAACATTCAAATATTCGACAAAAAGGGACCTATATCTTGTATAAGTCCCTTTAAACATCCATTCCATTGGCATATGAAATTATTTTTTATTTTTCTTTTTTAATTGTTCAAGTTCGTCAAAAACCACATCGTTGACAACTTTGATATAAGTTCCTTTCATTCCTGAAGAACGGGATTCAATAACACCAGCACTCTCAAACTTGCGTAACGCATTTACGATAACAGACCGGGTAATTCCGACTCTGTCAGCAATCCTGCTCGCTACAAGAATGCCTTCATTTCCATCCAGTTCATCAAATATATGAGTAATTGCTTCCAGCTCCGAAAAAGAAAGTGTACTGATCGCAGATTTCACAATCGCGACTTTTCGTTCTTCCTCCGCACTCTCTTCATTTACCGAACGCATCATTTCAAGTCCGACAACCGTAGTTCCATACTCTGTAAGGATAATATCATCAATATCGTACTCTCGCTCGCTCCGATACTCAAAAAGTGTTCCCAAACGTTCCCCTGCAATATCGATTGGTGTAATAATTGCACGATACCTGCGGGATTCTTCTCCGAAGCCTAACGTCTCCAGATTAACATTCTCCTTTGTTGAAAGAATTCCAAGCAAGCGCTCGTTTAAATCCGGATCGATATATCCACCAACTTCATCCACAATCAGTTCCTGTAATTCATCCACGCCCTTGCAGACACTTGAGCCAAGCACTTTGCCTTTCTTGCTGATCACAAGAATATCAGAATCAAGAATCCCGGTCAGTACATCGCAAATATCATTAAAGACCACCTTTGACGAACTGTTATTGTGAAGTAGTTTATTAATTTTTCTAGTCTTATCCAGAAGCTGAACACTCATACTTATTTCTCCCATCTATTTTTTGAGAATTTCCATATATTATGAGTTTAGCACTATTTATCTGACAATTCAATATTTTTTATAAAATTGAATTATTTTTCCTTTTCTTTTTGCTCCGTATAACCACAATGCTCATCTGCACAGGCAAGCTTGTTTCCTTTTTCCACCATGTAACCACCACAACGCGGACACTTTTTGTCCACCGGGCGTCCCCAGCTCATAAAATCACATTCCGGATAATCAATGCATCCATAGTAACGACGTCCTTTTTTGGTCATCTTAATCACAACATCTTTGCCACACTTCGGACATGCTACACCGATTTTTTCGTAATACGGTTTCGTGTTACGGCAATCCGGGAATCCCGGGCATGCAAGGAACTTTCCATGTGGTCCATATTTAATAACCATATTACGTCCGCAAACCTCACAGATTTCGTCTGTCACTTCATCTTCGATCGTGATTTTTTCCAGTTCTTCCTCTGCCGCCTGCACTGCCTTTTCCAGATCCGGATAGAAATTTGCCACTACAGTCTTCCACGGAACAGTACCTTCTGCAACACTGTCCAGAAGCGACTCCATATTAGCGGTGAAATGTTCGTCCACAATTGTAGGGAATGATTCTTTCATAATAGAATTTACGACTTCTCCGATTTCGGTCACATACAGGTTCTTATTTTCCTTCGTGATATAGCGGCGGGCAATAATCGTCGTGATTGTTGGAGAATACGTACTCGGACGTCCAATGCCAAGTTCCTCCAGCGC